>CAZTAS010000293.1:0-7048 GCA_964611635.1 uncultured Thermodesulfobacteriota bacterium | reverse complement strand
GCCGAGAAATGTTGCTATCTGTCTTGCGAGGCGTCTGAGGGGTGGGTTTGTGTTTGGGGTCGGGCGGCGGGAACTAAAGAACTTCGTATAAAAGATCTAGGGGGTGTCAACTAACAGTCAACAGCAGATTTGACCCCATCTCCATGGATGGTGGCACCTGGTGATGGATGGATAGATTGGAACAGTCTGGATAATTACCGGAAAGTGGTGAGGGCCTTTGAGACATGGAAGGCAGACATCACAGGTCCAATCCCACTTATCACTCACCAGCCCCGAAGCAACACGCTCAATAATTGGATATGAATGGCTGTCAAGGAATGGTATTCACGACAGTACGCATTTCCATGGCCAGTTTTGTTATAAGATTAACAAGACGACGGACATCAACATCTCGAATGATTATCCTTTGACCTTCTCTATAGCTTGTATCTCCACTTCGTTGGATATACTTAGCATCTACCATCCCTTCCCGATGCGCCAGTAGATGGCGTTTTTGAAACAGGAGCTTTAGATCTGACAATTCACCAGGGGTTAACCAATCTTCATACCCTTTGCTGCAAGCACTTTTCCATAGATTATTACCGTCATCAATTCTCTGGAATGCATTGAAACGTGCTGGTTTACAATTCGGAACCTTGGTGTAAAGCTCATCCGCCAGTCTTTGAAATGCTGTCACTCCGTCTGAAAGGGCCGATTCGATAAGGGACTTGATAGTTATCTCAGCTTCATCCTTCTGCCCGATATCGTGGAAGGCTTTATGGATAATGTCTGTGTTATCGATCTTGGCAAGGATTTTCTTGACGGAATCATCGAAAGTCTTCTCAACAGAGTTATGCCCGCAACAAGGGCAGAAATAGGCACTACCGATGACCGAATACCTGGAATTGCACTTATCGCACTGAATTTTCCGCTCAAACAACTCTTTTGCCTGGAATGGCAGCATAATCGGATGAGCATTGAATCCTTTGACGCTCATCGACATCTTGATAAATGAATTTCTGGGCTGTCGCCTGTTGAAATCCCGCGCATCGGCTCTCATGGCCCTGCCCATAACACCTTCAACCTGCTTTAACGCTTGCTTTTTCGCATGTTCGATCTGTTCAGTAGTCCACCACGAATCAGCCTTCGCTTCATGGCCGCACATTGGGCAATACACAGCTTCGTCCTTGAATAGGTTAGCCCAATCCTCTTCATTGACCTTGAAAACAAATTTGCAGTTGTCGGCGGGGCATTCCTTATCCAGATAGCCATCCTCATCCGCTTCAATCGGAACACTGACTTTCATTCCATCAATTTTCTTTAGTTCTCTTAGTAGGTTCTCGAACATCCTAATCCTCTTTTTGAGCCAAATCTGATTCTTTAAAATCAGGTATATGCCTTCCAGCTTTTATTCTTTTCCTGCCTCCCTCAAACGCTTTGACAGTCGTCTGGGGCGTCATCTTAGCGATCACGTTATATCGTTCCCGAAGAATCTTGACCGCTGTGGAGAAAGAGTCCCCGTCCATTTCTTTGTAGAAGGTCTGGTAGAGGGACCGGGATTCATGTTTCAATGCCGTATAGCTCTTGGCCGCCTGCGAATGCTCTTCCTGTTTCTTGTCCGGGTTCATGATGGATTGGAGGGCAAACGCTACACCGGCAATCACAGAAAACCATGCAATCCAGTTGGGAGCCCCTCCCAGGAGGGCAGCACCGCTCGCAGCGGCAGCAAGAGCAGGGATCAATTTCACCCAGAAACTTACCCTGCCAGCATCGGCAGCGATGATGTAATGAGCTTCAGCGGTGTACAGGCAATCATCTTCAATCTGCCTGCATTCATCGATAAGGTGGTTGGTGTTATCTTCAAGCATACGTACCTCTATTTCCTGAACGGGTCGTTTGAGCGAAGAATCGCATCAAGCAAGGCATTCATGACAGGTTGCGGTTTCGGCTGCGGATTTGCAAGAGCATCCAGCAACGAGTTTCTGTACGTCCCTCCTAATAATCCTGTCGCAGGAGGATTCGCCATCATATCTAATGAAGTGGGCGTTGGTGGTGGACTTTGCTGGACCAGCTTAGGAGTTGCAGTCGCCTGTTGCGGGACAGGGAATTTCGGACCAAATAACCCCTTCCAAACTCTCTTAGCAGGCGCGTATCTGCCTTTGTTATAAAAATTCCAGGCTCTCTCAGCTCTTTTCAGCCCGGTATCAAGCTTGTTCCTGATGACCCACAGCCTGAAAGGTTTTTCATAAAGGTATTCATCGACGTAGGTATATCTTTTTCCAGGTTCAAGGACGAATGGATAATTATTTTCCCATATCCAATTACGCACACAATACATCCAGTCAAGAATCCCTTGCGGGTATGAATAAATGCCTGTAACTGCGCCAAAGACCTTCTCCGTGAGAAGCTCCAGATGGAATGATTTCAGACCGACCTTATTATGCCGATTCCACTGCTTGAGCATCTTAATCAGCGGAATGAATAGGCTATCATTGGTATGGTTGCAGGCTGAGAGCCACTTATCAGGTACGTTTGGATAACAGTCCATCCAATGTTTAGAACCGGGCGCAGGGATGCTATACAGATCAGGATTGTCGCTATAGCCCACAGCCGGAACAATTTCAAATTTGTAGTCCCAGAATCGTACCACGATACAGGGTGCATCAACACCGACTTTTGTATTATTGGGATACCTTCTTCGAATTGCTGACGCCATCAACCACAATATTGATCTGGGCGACTGATCTTTAGCGTGTTTGCCGTAATGGACCCGCACATAGAGATCGATGTCATCAATGGGACGGATTATGGTTTTTCGTGAATATGAACCCGTAAGAAAGGATATTTGCTTTTGGGCATTGAGGAAAATGCGAGGATCGTTGACAAGGGCAGTGTCAATTGATTCCCTTGTTTTCTGGATGCGCTGGAGCTGCTTATCGGTCGGGTTCAGGTTGGTCAGGAATTTTTGGAAGCTTTGATCAACTGTTAAGATTTTTGTCACTCCTTTCCTTTACCCCTCCAGCGGCTACGGGTCTTTCCCGTAAGTGTGTTCGGTCTGGATCTTCCCATCCTGGCCGTGGATCTTGATCTGGCCGAGGGGAGCATTCTTGGCAAGCTCCTTACCGCGTTGCACGGCTTCTTGCTTGGTGCCGAAATTGCCCGACGCCCTTTTGGCACCTTCTTACTCGACATTCCATCCGTTGCCCTTGGTGTTCTTTGTCACGTGGTAGACTTTGCGCTTCGCCATTTTTTCCTGTCTTCTTACTGCAGGTTACATTTCTTCAGCAAATTAATCATCAAAATCCGGCTGTCAAGGCCAGAGGCACAATATGTAGACTTTTTTTCATAAAGGCATACCAGATGTGCCATATACGGTCCTCATAGGGAGTCTGAGATCATTTTCAGGCTGTGAGGCAAAGCTGGTGGCTGTGTAATCTGCTGCAAAAACTGTCATTAGCTTGAAAAGGCAATCCCTGGGAAAGGATTCCAGGGATTACAATATGTTGAACCATTGCCAGATATAGAAATAAGCTGTGCTCGGGATAATACCTCATCGCATAACTTGCATAAATGCACTGAACCTGTTAATTTCTTTGACTTTATTCAACTTCAGAGATAGCGTTCTATCCAAGGAGGAATTGTTTGTAACAGCTTTTCCTCAGAAACTCATTTCAAGGGGGAAGGCCGATGGATAAGGCTCATTTTTACCGGGTTGGCCGAAAGGAAGGCAGCTTTGACAACACCGAATGAGGCAAAGCGGACGTTGGTTCCAAAACAACTTCCAAGGAATAAGACTGTTGTCAATTATCGATTTTTATCAAGGATCTTAACCTGTGGGATGTTAACCCGCCGGAAGTATGGCGGGTAAAACCTAGGCCCCCTCCCGGTACCCAGGCTGGTGCCGAGAAAACTGAAACAATCATAGACGACTCATTCTCCCAGCTCCCCGCGCCTGCCGCCGTCTTTCTGGCGGGTGTGATAACCTGTCGAGAGCCTCAAGGTCGAACGAGTGACTTTATGTGGAGCCGGTCTATCTTTCCGAGGCGTAGGCTCTCCAAGCCGGAGGCCGGAAATCTTCCCTTCCTGATTTTTGAAGAGAGAATCGGGTTTAATGGGTTCCTCTACTCCAATTCCCCCATTTTCCGCCGCTCTGGCGTCATCAGGCCGGCCAACACTCGCTCCACATCCAGGCTCTCCCTGAGCTGAGAACTGCATATTTAAACTGCACGTTGCGACCACGATATCCTGCGGTCGGGTTCTTCTTGACCCACAAGGCCTTTTCCACTATACTCCCTCCGCAAAAAAGCGACTTGTTATCAAAACATCTTGACACCCTGTCCCCTTTTGATTTAAACAAAATCGACTCTGATTCAGTCTGGTTAACTTAGGGTAACCCAACAGCACAACCCTAACCTTCTTGGAGGAAATTATGCTTTCCTGTCTCCGGAGGGTGGTGAGATGAAAGCCTCCTGTGGATATCTTTATCCGCTCGGAGGTTTTTTTATCGCAAGGAGAGGGATCTTATGACCATGGAAGACGTCAAGAGAAAGCTGACTGCCGTTCTTAGTGCTGATGTCCAGGGCTACAGCCGCCTTATGGGCGATGATGAACAGGCCACAGTAGAGACCATCACCGCATACCGAAAGACTATGACAGACCTCATTCACGGTCATCATGGCCGGGTTGTGGATGCGAAAGGGGACAATGTGCTGGCGGAATTCTCAAGCGTCGTGGATGCAATCCAATGCGCTGTGGAAATCCAGAAACAACTGAAGGAGAAGAACTCAGACCTTCCCGAACAGCGCAGGATGGCGTTCAGGATTGGGGTGAACCTGGGTGATATTATTGAGAAAGAAGATACCATTTACGGGGACGGCGTCAATATCGCGGCCAGGCTGGAGAGTCTGGCAGATGGCGGAGGAATCTGTATTTCCGGTACTGCCTTTGATCAAGTGGGCAAAAAGCTGCCCCTTGGCTATCAGTATCTGGGTGAACAGAAAGTAAAGAACATAGAAAAACCTATACGGACGTATAAGGTCCTGCTTGAGCCCGAATCCGTGGGAAAGGTGATTGGAGAACATCCCAGGCTTAAAACCTGGCATTGGACGGCGATCTACGGATTGGCGGTACTGTTTATCGTGGCCGGAGTTCTAGCTCTGTGGGAGTTCTACGTGCGGCCCGACGTGGCACCGGCCTCAGTCGAAAAGATGGCCTATCCTCTGCCTGATAAGCCTTCTATTGCCGTACTCCCCTTTGACAACATGAGCAAGGACCCTGATCAGGAATATTTCTGTGACGGAATCACCGAAGAAATCATCACTGCTCTTGCGAAAGTCCCCGGGCTGTTCGTAATTGCCCGGAACTCCACCTTCACATACAAAGGAAAGCCCGTAAAAATTCAGCAGGTAGCAGAAGACCTAGGGGTGCGTTATGTCTTGGAGGGGAGCGTTCGCAAATCGGGCGACCGGATCCGCATAACCGCCCAGCTCATCGATGCCATCTCTGGCAAACACCTTTGGGCAGAACGCTACGATAGGCCACTAAAAGACATATTTGCGGTGCAGGATGAAATTACATTAAAGATTCTTGACACATTAAATATCAAGATAGGTGGAAAAGATGTGGATCGATCGTGTATTAGGGGCACGGACAATATTGATGCCTATCTGAAAATGCTTCAAGCAAAGGAACTCATATTACGTCAAAATATAGAAGGACTTACCAAAGCACGTAAGCTGCTGAAGGAAGCCATTGCTTTGGACCCCGACTACACCACTGCGATCAGCTCTTTAGCTTTTGTCCATGTCTGTGAGATAATGATTGGTGCGAGTAAGTCACCCAAGGAATCCCTTGAACAAGCCTTCTCAATAGCCAAAAAATCTCTCGCGTTAGACTTCTCATGCCCTTTTCCATATGTAATTCTTGCAAGGTGCTATCTAATGGCGCGGCAGTATTCCAAGGCTATCGATGCGTGCGAAAAGGCCATTCATTATGACCCAAATTTTGCGTTTGCTTACTCAAATCTCGCCTTCATTCTCACTTTTTCGGGCAAACCGAGGGAAGCTATCGATGCAATCGAAAAGGCATTACGCCTAAACCCAAAACCACCTTCCTATGTCTATTCATGGCAGGGTCTTGCTTATTATCACGCAGGTATGTATCAGGATGCGGTTTCAGCATTAGAGAAAGCACTGAGCCTTCAGCCCAGCTCCATCACTATCCTTCTCCGTCTGGCAGCCTGTTACAGCTCCTTGGGTCGAGAAAAGGAGGCGCGCGTGGAGGTAGCCAAGGTTCTCAAGCTTAACCCAAGATTATCGCTTGCGTATCTCCCAAGAATTTGGCCTTACAAAAACAGAGCTGATATAGACCAAATGATGAACGCCCTCCGGAAGGCCGGGTTGAAGTGAGGGCGAGCAAGGCATAAACTGGTAACCTGTGTAAATGGGGACGTTCGTGCAGAGCGTGCATAACTCTCTAGAGATATCTTTCTGTTTTTGGCTCTTTGATTAATGAAACCGCCCTCGTTACACATGAGGCCGTGACACCCAGAAATCGCGCAACTTCCGCTCCACGGGAAAGGGGACGTTGGTTCCAAAACAACTTCCAAGGAATAAGATCGTTTTCGTTGGGGCCAAGCTAACATGCTGTAAGAATTATGGATTTTCGCCAAAATGGCCCTGAAATCGAGCCTATATGGCCCTTTTAGGAGGTAAAATGGGCATTATAGGATCGGGCGGTGTCTCATCTATTTTCTATATCGCTCTTTTGCTGGCTAAAAAGAGCAATATAGGGCCTGAAACCGGGTGCTTTTAAGGTGTTATTCTATAGAAAACAATATGTTGGCTTGGCCCGACCCCAGACCATAGATTTATAGTGTTCGGGCTGACGTTTTTCTGAGCTGGCAGGTATTCACCAAGGAAATTCGTCAAGCGAATCGCAAAATCAGTTGGCTTCATGGTTATACCTCCTTGGGATGACATGCCCTGCAAATTGATCGAGTCGAGTGGTGATTTCTGGGAAAATCTCCGGTGTAAGATGCAAATACCATTGTGTGCTGACGAGGTTCTTA
>CAZTAS010000292.1:0-7050 GCA_964611635.1 uncultured Thermodesulfobacteriota bacterium | reverse complement strand
TCATTGAAATCATTAAACTCAGTTTTTGTGAAAGGCAAAAAACTCTTTAAAATGAGTTAGATAGGATATTAATACATTCAATTGGACGAAGTCCGTAAATTCGCTTCTTCTAAAACATTGCGCATAGTTCAATCAGTAATCGTCAATTTGTGAGTCTTGGTACATCTGAATAGTTGTAGGTGGAAGAATTGGCCGAGACTTGATTTGACAGTGTCTGCCAGATCAAATCTTGGTTTTCACATTTTTCTTGTTTTCCTTAAGGTTGTTCACTTGCTTCTATATATAAAGAATTTCAGACCAGGGAATAAACCCCGATCCTAAATCTCTGACTCTTCACCGGCAAACGTCAGGTACTCAAAGGCCTTGCCAGCCAGCATGCTCACCCTGGGCAGGTCATTGAGCTTGAAAGACGTGGTGGATTTCCACTGGTCGTTCTGGTCTCTGTATCTGCGGTCTATCTGGACGCTGAAGACATCAAAGGCTCTATCTCCTTTTGCAACCTCGTTCCTCCAGACGCTACACGAGATTGCACCGGCTTTAAATTTTTTCACGGGTCTGGACATTTTTCACACCTCCTGCTCCTTATCGGACTGTTTCATGCCAGGAACTATCCATTTTGAATGACCTCAAAACCATGATCCAGAATAGCAACGAGCACAATGATAACCATTAATTGCAAACAATACTACAATGGATTCCAGTAACACATACCCTAAATCAGCCCCAAAGCTGAAAAGACCCCAAGCCCACCAGTATCCCTTCAATTCATCCCCATGCCTCAACCGAATGAACCAGTGCTTCATCAAGCCTCCAGGTTTCCTTCTGCTTTTGTGCCATGCATCTGCACGAACAGGCGACTGGAATTTTTATCGGCTCCGAAAGGAAAAAACACGCAATAATTTTTTTCTTGACATGAGCAATAAGATGGAGTAAATTATTAATTGTGTATTGTACTCAACGCAATGGATCAGAAAAATGAACGAGCACCGCTTTACGACATTTCAAGTTTCCAAGGGATTGGGAATCAAGTATGGCCGTCTGCGGGAATGGATTGATCGGGGATATGTTGAGCCCTCGATCCAAAAGGCAGCTGGAGCTGGCACGAGAAGCATCTTTTCTCTGTTTGATGTATACCTGGTCAAGCTTTTCGATTTCTTGATTGACCGGGGTTTTTCGAGAGAAGATGCGGCCACCAGGATCAAGGCACTGGCCGAGGATTTCCGAGGGGAGTTTACGCTAGCACCTCATGATACTCAGGAGTTTCGGGTAAATTTTATCGCTTTAGGCAGAGAGAAGGATTCAATCATGGTTATCCACAGGTGGACTCTGGGTGAAAAGGGTTCTGCCGTAAAGGACATCGAAGAGCCCTTGTCAAGTCTTCTAACGGAGGAGAGTGATGATCAGTATATTGTGAACTTTAAAAAAATTCGGGATGACGTTGATAGGATTTTTCTTTAGAAAATTTTTTGAGAAATATTTTGCGTATAGTACACAACACAATAAGAGGGCACATGAATAGAGCTATAAAAATAGCCATCCTCCAGAAATTTGATACCCAGGCCGACTTTGCCCAGTCACTTGGGGTGCACGAATCGAAATTGAGTCAGGTCATCCGAGGTCGGCGGAAATTATCGCTCAGAGAGGCCAAAACGTGGTGCAAGGTATTGGGCTGCGACTTCTCATTACTTAGGTCAGTCACGAAAGTGGACCATTCAAATCGACTGATTAGAGGCAAGCAATGAGCCTTTCTGACGCTCAGAACCAATTCGAGCCAGAGGATCCTGATGAGCTGACAGAAATAACTGATGAGGTGATGGCCGAGCTCAATGGCGAACGAGCAAAATATGGCTCGAAGGAGCAGGAAAATGAAAAGGGGCAGCTTTGCCCAGACGAAAGAAAAGAAAAAAGCGTTGAGATTGAGCCAGCCAAAAGAAAATATGGTCCTTTCATTGGCATGGAATTGGAAGAGGCTCTGGATAACAACGAAATGGGCGATGCGAGGCTTTTTATCAAGGCATACCGGGACCGGTTGTGCTATGACCATGCCTTCGGAAAATGGTTCGTGTGGGCCGAACATTTCTGGCGGGAGGATAAGACACATGAAGCACTGGCGGCACTGGGTTTGATCGTGGCTTATTATGCAGAGCGAGCGCAGTATTGGTTTCGAAAATCAATGAGCGCTGAGCAGGAGGGCGTAGCGGCATCGGCAAAGGAGCGAGCTGACGCTTTTAGGCGGCGGGTTTGGGCGTTACAAACAACCACAAAATGCAAAAATGTCCTCACACTTGCGGTCGCTGGCGAAAATTCTCTCGGACTGACTGGTGAAGAGTGGGACAAGGATCCTCGGTTACTTGCTTTTCCCAATGGGGTCCTGGAACTTGGCGTCGGAAAAGTGGTTTTTCGTGCCGGTCGGCCACGTGACTACGCCAGGACCATCATCCCGACAATTTGGCCTGACAAAGGCCTAGAGGAGCCTGCTCCTCTATGGGAACGCTTTTTATGGGAGATTTTTGACGGGGAAAGGAGACCGGAGCTCGCTGGGCGAATGGTGAAGTATATGCAGAGACTCCTAGGCTACGCCCTCTCTGGGCAGACGAATAAACACGTTTTCCCCATCCTTTATAGCCACGGGAGAAACGGGAAGGGAACACTCCTGGAAGTCATTGCGGACGTTCTGGGACCTCTTGCTGGACCCGTCCGGGCTGAGATGCTGCTGGTGCAGCGGCTGCCAGAATCGAGCAGAGGCCCGACCTCGGACATAATGAGCTTGATGGGGAGCCTTATTTGTTGGGCTTCGGAGACCGATGAAGGGCGCCGGTTGAACGCGGGGAAAATTAAGTGGCTGTGTGGAGGAGACACGCTGATAGGCCGCCCGCCTTACGGCAAACGAGAGGTTTCATTCCGACCGAGTCATACGCTATTTCTGTTGACAAACTTCAAACCCAGGGCTAACGGTAATGATTACGCCCTCTGGCAGAGAATCCACCTCATCCCATTTGCCTTGTCTTTTGTTGATGAACCCCGCTTGGAAAATGAGCGTCCGCAGGATAAGGACCTCCATGAGAAATTGAAGGCCGAAGCCGGCGGCATCGTAGCTTGGTTGGTCCGTGGATGGCTTGACTACTGCCAACAGGGGCTGAATCCTCCGGCCGAGATAAAAACGGCAACGAGTCAGTACCAGCAGGACGAGGATTTCATGGGGCGATTTCTCAGCGAATGCTGCCTTGTGGACCCCAAAAACCCTGACCAGAAGGTGAAGGCGGGAGATCTCCACACGGCTTTGAATGAATGGTGTCAAGAACAAGGATTCATAAGGAGTGTGGGCCGAAAACGCCTCAAGGACTATCTTCTGAGGATTGGTATCCAAGAACTCCCCAGGACAAACAGGGGGGTTTTTTACGCAGGCATTGGATTGATCACCTCTGAGCACGAAGACCCTGGGAGGTGATACCTTGATTAGGGGACAGGAGTTCACGTTTTCACGGGGTTTTCCGGTGGTTCCCATTTTCTAACACCTTGAACTGCCTGGTAAAAACCTCCCAGAAGGTGAACAAGTGAAGATGATGAACATTTCTTGTGAAACTTTCATAAGCAGGAGATTTATGAATTTCAACGCCTTTTTTCTTTGTAAAAATGTTCACCAACTTCACTTTCACTCATAACCCCTTGCAATAACTTGATAATGCCCCGTGAATATCGGGTGTCATTCGGGTGAACAATGACAACCATTCTTGATCTGCTGCACAACGACGGTCTAACGCCAAAAAGAGTGTCGGGCACAAAGAGCGGCGATCTGATCCAATATTTACGGGATTTCAAAGGAATGGGCTATCAAACGGCATGTGAATTCCTGGGCCGACATCCTCGTTTCAGTCGTGCAAGAGGCTCGGAAAAGGCCCATCACTTGGATTTTTTTTTGGCTGGAAACCCAGGGAGACGTTGTCCCCTCCAGGGCTCTGGCAATTCAAGGCTCTTAAACTGATGAAGTACGCGGAGGAGCAGCTTTGGAGCCCGGCGGGCGAAAAAGCGCGTGAGTACTTGAAGTGTCGCGGCTTAACTGAGCGAACAATTAAGAAGGCCCGTTTGGGTTGGAACCCCAAAGATGTGTGGAGAAAAAGGACAGATTGGGGACTGCCAGTAATCGAAGCCAAACATACAGGTGGCTTTCCCAAACGAAAGATGATCATACCGGCGGGGCTGACCATTACTCATTTCATCAACAGCGAAGTCATCCGGGTACGGGTACGCCGCTTGGAGGAAAACGCTGATCCAAAGTACCACATGCTGGCTGGAGGAGACTCCAGAGCGATGATCCTGGGAAATGGCCCGGTGTTTATCGTATTTGAAAGCGAGCTTGATGCTATCCTGATAGACCAGGAGGCAGGAGACTTCGTCAACTCTGTCGCTTTGGGGAGCGCTCAAACCAGACCGGACAAGGAAACAGCTCTTATCTTGCAGAAAGCCAAGAATTTGCTCTTGGCTCTTGACAGTGATGGAGCAGGAGCGGTGGAGTGTTGGAAATGGTGGATGCGGCATTTCAAAAATGCGCAGCACTGGCCCATATCAAGCAAGTATGGCAAATATCCTTCAGATGCCTGGAAAAACGGTTTGAACCTGCGGTTGTGGGTTACAGCAGGGATTGTGAATAAAGGAATCTCGAAATCGCAGGTTCTCCCCAAAAAGCCAAGCAAGGGCCTCCAGAGACCGACAACCCTCAGGGTGGTTATTCGGAGAGTCCTGAAGACCATCAAGCGGAAAAGACTGAAACGGAAGCGGATTCAGTTGGTTTTGAGACTCTGGCGGAAATGGTTGCTTCGGTTCGCGCGTGCCCTCCCGACCTCCGGGAATCGTGGGAGGAGAGAGCAGCTATCATGGAGTTTGATGGAGGACTCCCCAGGGATCAGGCCCAGCGCCTGGCTTATGAAACATTGATAAAGCCACATTATTTCGAACAAGAGAGAAAGACAAATGGCAGTTGCGCCTCGTGAGAAAAATCGGAATAAGCAGAGCACGGAGGCCGTGAAGAAGCTTTCGAAGGCCGCACAAGAACGTCAAATGGCATCGCATCTTGAGAAGCACAGCCCTGCTGAAACGCTTTTCCACCGAGAATATGCACAGGAGCTTGAGAAACAAGCTTCTTCGCTTCTCCAGCCCGATCATCCTGTCCAGAGGGGGCCTGGCGGTGAAGCGGTGCCGTCTTCGAAAAGCCATGAGGTGAGCAGGATTGTTGACACCCTGCGCAACCCCGACATGCTGAACCTGGATGCCAGCACAACGCGGCTGGAGCAACTGGCCGATCTAAACATACTGGAGCAGGGCCTGGATGCAGCGCAGAGCATCAGGGCGAAAAACTCCCCGGAGAAGATGCTGGCCCACCAGCTTGCGGCCGCCCACGCAACGGCCATGAAGCTTCTGCAAAAATCGTGGCTCAGAGGGCCGTCATACGCCTATCGAGAAAGGGAACCGGTTGATGTGGTCAGGATGGCCAATGCCGCCGTCCGCTTGATGACTGTCTTCCAGCAGGGGCTTTTGACACTGCAAAGGCTTAGAACCGGCGGAAGGCAGGAGGTAATTGTCCAGCATGTTAACGTCACGGAAGGATCTCAAGCGGTTGTAGCCGGCAAGATGAAGCCGGAGGGGAGGGTGACAGGTGGGGGGCCAGGGAAAAAATAAGGAACAACCCGTTGGAGGGCGGAACAAAAAGTGCCCTTTTGGATGGCTGAAAAACGGAAATCCTCCCTGTGACTTGCACTCTTTGCCCCGATGCGGGGCAAAGGCAAAGAGCACGGGGATGCGCTGCTGCAACCCGGCCATGAAAGGCAAGAGGGTGTGCCGGTTCCATGGGGGGAAGTCGCCCGGGGCGCCCAAGGGGAACAACCGCGCGCTCAAACACGGCTATTATATATCTGAGGCAGTAGCTGAGCGCCGATATGTGAGAAAACTTATCAAGCGGTTAAAAGACGTAATCTATCACGCAGGTATGCACCATGTGGCATAAACGGATGCTGGGGGTGAGAGAGTTGGCGGAATACCTCAGCGTCTCTCCCCAGACAATTCGAAATAAACTGGCTCAAGGCTGTTTTCCCATTCCGGCGACGAAGATATTCAACCGGCTCCTTTGGGATCGGAATGATGTGGACAGGTATCTTGATCGGCTGCCGAAAGAATGCAAGGGGAATTGAATCTGCATTGACATGGGCGATCTCCTCTGGTAGGCTCCTCACTGGAAGGAGGTGATGCCAGAAGAGTGCGCTGCCTTGCGGTCTATGAGAAAGGAGATCGCAATGGGAGTATATCGGAGAAAGAGAAAGGACAGGACCCTCTCACCTTACTGGAGTATCTATTTGCCGACGAGGATCAATCCGAAAACTGGGAGGGTAATTTACACCACGCGCAAGGTGGGTGTCTCCAAAAGAGAGGCAGAAAGACTATTCGAGCAGAAGATGGCCGAGTGGCGGAAAAAGGTTCACCTGGGAATCGAGGATACGACCGATAAGAGTTTCGGGGAACTGGCTGAATGGTATCTGACGCTTCCGGTAGCGCAGTCAAAGAGGTCTTACCAGAAGGATATAGAGAGAGGGAAGGTGCTGAAAGAGCACTTTGGAGGGTATCCCGCAAGGCTCATCAAGCTGGCCATGGTAGAGGAATTTCAGCGCACCATGCTCAGGACTCGATCATCCAGGGGCAGAGCCTACCGGCCGGCAACGGTCAATCGCATGGTATCCCTCATGAAACGGATTTAAAACTTGGCTATCAGGGAAGATCTCACTGACAGGAATCCCTGCTGGAAGGTCCCCATGCTGCCTGAGGAGAACAAACGTGATCGGATCCTGTCCTTCGATGAACTGAGGCGGCTCCTCGCGGAACTCAGACCGTATGTGATACCCATCATGCTCACCGGGTTCTACACGGGAATGAGCCTGAAGGAGATCCTGAATCTTACCTGGGGTCAGGTAGACCTCCATAAGGGGTGGATCGATCTGAAAGCAGCGGATACCAAGACTGGTGAGCCGAGGCGAATCTACTTTATCTGCGATGAGATGTGGTCGG
>CAZTAS010000291.1:0-7067 GCA_964611635.1 uncultured Thermodesulfobacteriota bacterium | reverse complement strand
CGTGCTGTACCACTCAAAAAATGTTACTCTGATTTATACAAGTAAGCACTAGTTGTTGTGGTATGGGCAAGTCTTCTCCTTTTCCTTCTCCTATTATCAAACCAGTCTCTGTTATTGAAATCTTCCCTCCCTTTTGAATAGTATCTTTTAATAGCTCAAAACTAGCAAATTTGCCTTCTTCTCCTGAATCTATGACAAGTATACATATCAATTCCTGATTTTTCCCAAGGATTCCAACTGCCATATAAGATCGTATAGTTGATTTGGCTGGTCCCAAGGAATCATATATATCATCATCGGCCACTACAAAAATTTCTTTAAAAAATTTTCTCAACTCGTGTTTATCAGCTAAAACGCTATCTGGTACGTTGCCGATTTGCAATGCTTCGATTAGTTGGTTGAGTTCCTCGCCAGACCATGCATTTTGCCATGCTCTTCCTGGTATGCCTTGTCCCATACGAAAGAATGTCCGGGAAGAAAAACCCCCTACACCACGTCCACTACGTATCCTATCATATATTTTTATAACATCATTAGATGGAATAAACAAGGTCACCCTGCACGTACCTTTCCAACCGTAATTATCTATAAGAAGATTAAACAACTGTCTAATAAGTTCTTTTTTAAAATCTATATCTACTATTTGCGTTTTAGAGAGTAAATGTTCACGGGTTAAGCTAATTGCGGAAAGGACTGATATAACCAAAGATATTGAAAATATAAATCCAGGAAGTATTTCCTTTCTTTCAATTTGTAATATTGATGAAATTTTATTAACTAATGTATCAGAATAAAATGGACAAAATAACAAGATCAATAAGCAATAAAATTGGATTAAGCTTATTATTTTTAACCACTTAGCCCTGCCGTAATGTTGCATTTTTAAGAGGCGGGTAAGTGATGATAATATTTCAGGTCTTACCAACAGACCACCTCAAACCAATTGAATTTAATATCATCATTTCCAGCTCATCAAAGTAAAGATTGACCGAATTTCCTTATATAATTGTTCTCGTATACATAGCAAAAAAACCCCACTTCGTTATAACGAGAGAGCGGGGTCGAATCTTTTCTTATAAAACCCATCACGTCCACCTTTATTCACAATGTTATTAAGGTAGGATGGACGATTTCAAGAATATATCATTATTGTATAATATTAATAAAATAATTGATTGTCAACAATTTTTTTGAAATTAGTGTTTAAAATTAAAAAAAGATAAAAGCTTTGATTGATATAAGGCAACGACATGACAGTATATTTTTTAAAAAACTTCAAATAAGCATCTTGACTGCCTGACGGGCCAACTGGAGGTAAGGGGAAGGATAGATCCCGACGGCCAGAACGCCCACCACAGCCACTACCAGGGCCACGGTCATTGCGGTGGATGAAATGAGGCTGATATCGCGGACTGGCTCCTTCATATATATCTTGACCGTCACGTTCAGGTAGTAGTACACGGAGGCCGCGCTGTTGAGCACACCGATTATGGCAAGCCCCACGTACCCGGCCTTGACTGCTGCGCTGAAGATATAAAACTTGCCCACGAACCCCGCGGTTGGCGGAATGCCAGCCAGGGAAAACATGAAGATAGCCATGGCAGCAGCCAGCAGGGGGTACTTGGGACCCATGCCGCAATAGTCTTCGAGATGCAGATTCTCCTCGCCCTGACGGCCGTATTGGATAACCACACCAAAGGCTCCCAGGTTCATGAATGCATAAGCAAGCACGTAGTACAGTATGCTGGCCGTGCCCAGCTCACTGGCGGCTACCATGGCCACCAGGATGTAGCCGGCATGGGCGATGCTGGAATAGGCCAGCATGCGCTTGATATTAGTCTGGACGATGGCCACCAAGTTCCCAAGGGTCATGGTCAGCACCGCCAGAACCCACAAAATTCCTGTGTAATTGACAGCCAGGGAGGGGAAGGCGTACAGGAACACCCGCACGAAGGCGGCAAAAGCAGCGGCCTTCACCCCTACAGACATGAAAGCGGTGACGGAGGTTGGCGCCCCTTCGTACACGTCCGGGGTCCACATGTGGAACGGGACCGAGGCCACCTTGAACCCAAATCCTACAATGAGCATGGCCGTGGCCACGGTCATGGTGACGTTGGCAAGCAGGGTATGAGACTCCAGGAAACTGGCGATGACCTTGAGGTTAGTGCTCCCCGTGGCCCCATAAGTCAGCGCGATACCGTAAAGGAGGAAGGCTGAAGAGAAGGCACCCAACAGGAAATACTTCAGGGAAGCCTCGTTGGATCGGATATCACTTAGCAAGAAGCCCGCCAGCACATAAATCGCAATGGAGAGTGTCTCCAGCCCGATGAAAATAACGATGAGATCCGCGCCTGCCGCCATGATCATCATGCCAACTGCAGCAAAAAGTACCAGCGCATAATATTCCGCACGATCGATCCCCTCCCGCTTTAAATAGCTCACGGACATCAGAATCGTCAGGGCAGTGGTGAGAAGAATGATGAAGTCAAAGAATAGGGAAAATTGGTCGCGGGCCCACATATTGCTGAACGCCATCTCTTCCATGCCCCAAAATTGGCTAGAAACCACCGCCGCCATAATCACGCCAAACAGCGCAAAATAGTACAAGCCGCCTTCATAACCACGCGAGGAAAAGGCACTCATAATCAGGATGATCAGCGCGGTGGCCGTCAAAATTAGCTCTGGGGCCAAAACCAACACATTCACGGAGGGGATGGCAATGTTCATGCAGCTCTCCTACGTCCTTGTCCGGTGGATAGATGGTAATGTATGTCCTGAAAAATTATTGAGTTTATTTTGAAGAACACGCATGTCCCCAATCGATCCACAGGGGTCATTTTTGCACCTGAAGCGGTGATCCAATCATTCGCGCCAGCCGATCTCCTCTGCTGGGCGCCGCTTCCGCCATCCGGGCCTTCTGGTCAACGGTACGCAACAGGTTGTATATTGATGAGTCCATTGTCCGTAAAAACGGGCCCGGGTAAACCCCGATCCAGATTATGAAAAGCACAACAGGCACCAACACCACGTATTCCCGTACGCTCAGGTCCTTTAATCCCTGGTTCTTGGGGTTGGTGATTTGCCCGAATATCACCCGCTGATACATCCAGAGCATGTAACAGGCGGCCAAGATGACGCCAGTGGCCGCAAACACGGCATATGTTTTATTTACCAGAAAAGTCCCCACCAGAATCAGGAACTCTCCCACAAACCCGTTCAAGCCAGGCAGGCCGATAGAGGAGAGAGTCACGATCATGAATATGGTTGCGAATCCCGGCATGACGCGGCAAAGCCCGCCGAAGTCCACAATCATCCGTGTGTGCCGGCGCTCATAGATGATCCCCACGATAAGAAACAGGGCGCCGGTGGACAAGCCGTGGTTAATCATCTGAATGATGCTCCCCTGCACCGCCTGGAAGTTCATGGCAAAGATGCCCAACATGACAAACCCCAGGTGGCTGACGCTGGAAAATGCTACCAGCCGCTTTAGATCAGGCTGAACCATAGATACCATGGCCCCATAAATAATGCCGATGAGGGCCAGTATCGATATGAGTGGAATGAACTCCATTGCCGCATTGGGAAACAGGGGCAAACAGAAGCGAAGGAACCCGTAGGTGCCCATTTTCAGCAACACAGCAGCCAGCAGCACGCTGCCCACAGTAGGTGCCTCGGTGTGCGCATCGGGCAACCATGTATGGAAGGGGAACATGGGAACCTTGATGGCAAACGCCAGGCTGAACGCCAGAAAGAGCCAGGTTTGCTTGGCGGTGGGAATAACCAGCTTGTATAGTTCCAGTAGGTCGAAGGTATACTGTTTCGTTGCATTATAGTACATAAAATAAATAACCAGGATAGCTACCAGCATCAGAAGGCTTCCCACCATGGTGTACAGGAAGAACTTGACGGCCGCGTAAACCCGCCTTGCAGGGTTGCCCCAAATGCCGATGAGAAGGTACATGGGGATGAGCATTACTTCCCAGAAGACATAAAAGAGAAACAGATCCAGGGAAACAAACACCCCAATCATCCCCGTTTCCAGGAACAGAAGGCAGATCATAAATCCCTTAACCCACTGCTGAATGTCCTTCCAGCAAGCCAGCACACAGATAGGGGTAAGAAAGGTGGTAAGCAGCACCAGCAGCAGGCTGATCCCGTCGATTCCCACGAAGTAGCTGATTCCATAATCAGGAATCCAGGGAATTTTCTCAACAAACTGCATCTGGGGAGTGTTCAGACGGAAGGTGAAGAAAAGCAGCAATGAAACCAGGAAATTAATCAAAGCAGCCCCGAAGGTGATGCCCCGCAGGATGCCATGGCTTTCCCGGTTTACGAAAAGCAGAACCGCCACAGCAGCCATAGGGAAGAAAATCAGGAAAGAGAGTATGGGGAATCCCAACTGGTTCATCGATTCCGCTCCATGCAGTCAATAGAAAATCATTGCAAAATTAGTAACTAGCAATGCAAAATTAGCAATATAATAAAAGTGTAAATGATAAGCGGTGATTTTAAAATGCTAATTGCTAATTTTTCATTTTGAAATTAAAAATGGATCATATGGGGCCCGGACCCATTATTTCGGCCTCCTGTGGGATACTACCGGCCCAAAAAGTAAAGCCCCAGTATGAGCACCATCCCCACGACTATGGAAAGAGCGTAATTCTGGACATAGCCGGTCTGTATCTGCCGCAGAACAACTCCGAACCCTCGCACCATAAAGGCTGAGCCTTCAACACCCAACCTGTCGATAAGCCGGGTATCGAAAATGCTCCAGAAGAAGTTAGACAGCCCCTTTGTGGGGTTTACGAAAAGTACGTCATAAGCTTCGTCCACCTTATACTTGTTGAATAGCATCTGGTAGACGCTGGGGAAGCGATTAGCTGTGCGCTCAGGCAACTCAGGCTCCACGCGGTACATCCGATAAGCTATGTAAATCCCGCCGCCGGCAACGGCCAGCGAAATTAGCATAAACAAGAACTCCACTGAATGGGGATGATGTTTCTCCGCCTCGGCCACCGCGGGCAGACCGTGGCCGCTGACAACAGGATGAAGAAATTCCCCGATCTTGTTGCCGCCCTCAATTAAGGGCAAGCCCACCAGTCCCCCGAAGGTGGCGAGAATAGCAAGAGCGATCAAAATATAATTCATGATGGGGATCTCATGATGGAGGTGGACGCCGTGGTGGTGGTAGCGCTCCTCCCCATGGAACGTCATGTATACCGTGCGGAACATGTAAAAGGCGGTCATCAAGGCGGCGCTCACACCAATAACCCAAAGTAGCACATGCCCATTGGGACCTGTCAGTGACTCCCAAAGGATTTCATCCTTGCTGAAGAAACCGGAAAACGGAAATATCCCGGCGATGGCCAGCGTGGAGACAAGGTATGTCCAGTATGTAGTGGGCAAGTGTTCTCGCAGTCCGCCCATTTTCCGCATGTCCAACTCACCGCTCATGGCGTGCATGACGCTTCCAGCACACAAAAACAGGCAAGCCTTGAAAAAGGCATGAGTCATGAGGTGGAATATGCCGGCTGCAAATGCCCCCACACCGCATGCCAAGAACATATACCCGAGTTGGCTGATAGTTGAATAAGCCAGCACCCGCTTGATGTCGTTCTGCACCAGGCCGATTGACGCTGCGTATAGGGCCGTTGCCGCGCCAATTATGGCCACCACTGTCATGGAAACCGGTGCCATGAGGTATAAAGTGCTGGCGCGGGAAACCATATAAACTCCGGCGGTGACCATGGTGGCCGCGTGGATGAGGGCGCTGACTGGCGTGGGTCCTTCCATAGCGTCAGGAAGCCAGGTATATAGAGGGATTTGAGCCGATTTGCCGGTGGCGCCCACAAAAAGCAACAGCGTGATGGCCGTTGGGACGGCCGCCCCAACAGCAAATTTATGGGGCGCCTCGGCGAATACAACACTGAAGTCCAGCGAACCGAAAACAGCGAATATCAGCATCATCCCCAACAAGAACCCGAAATCGCCAACCCTGTTGACAACAAAAGCCTTTTTGCCTGCGTCAGCAGCGGCTTTCCGCAAGTGTTCAAAACCGATCAGCAGATAAGAGCAAAGTCCCACTCCCTCCCAGCCAATGAACATCATCAGGAAGTTATTGGCTGAGACAAGGATCAGCATGAACATCACAAAGAGATTGAGGTATACAAAAAATCTACGATAACCCGGCGCCCCATACTCATTTTCCCACATATATCCTATGGAATAAATGTGAATCAGAAAAGAAACTCCGGAGACCACCACCATCATCACTGCAGAAAGAGGATCCACCAGGAAGCCCGCGCTCACTTTGAGCGTTCCGGATTCCATCCATGTAAAAACCACGCGCTCCAGAACGCGCTGCTCGGGAGGCAGGCCCACCAGTTGGATCATGATTCCGCAGGAGACCAGAAAGCTGAAGCCGATGGTGGTACAGGCAATTGGGCCGATGACGCGCTTGGGAAAGCGCACGCCCACAAGCCCGTTTATGATCACACCGCACAGGGGGAAGAAGGGTACTAACCAAACATAATCTATCATCCCGATCTCCAAATGCGGAAATCTAAGGGAGCCCTACCACTTCATTAAATTGAACTCGTCGATGTTCAGACTCTCCCGGTTACGAAACATGGCCACGATAATGGCCAAGCCCACCGCTACTTCCGCGGCCGCCACAGTCATGACGAAGAACACGAATACCTGCCCGTCCAGGGAGTTAAGCTGTCGCGCCAGGGCAACAAAGGCCAGATTTACTGCATTGAGCATGAGCTCTATGCACATGAAGATGACGATGGCGTTGCGGCGAATAAATACTCCCACCATCCCTATGACGAATATCACGGCGCTCAGCGCCAGTGCAAACGGCAGGGTAATCATAAATCGCCTCTCCTTCGACCTTTCTATATTGTTGATTATCTCGCTGGAGTTATGCGGCTTTTCATATCGCAACTACCCATCAAGACCCTTTCTTGGCCAGATAAACAGCTCCCACGATGGCCACAAACAGGAGGATAGAGGCAATCTCAAAGGGCAGCAGGTAGTCAGTAAACAACAATGCGGCCACTGCC
>CAZTAS010000290.1:0-7083 GCA_964611635.1 uncultured Thermodesulfobacteriota bacterium | reverse complement strand
CTAACCCATTGAAATATGGACCAATGTATTCCTGGGAACCGGAAAGATGGGTTAAATTGATGCCGACCAGCTCACCAGCCTTGATCACAACCACCCTTGCGGCTGAATAGGTTATTGGAAAGATCCTCTCATCAGGATGAACCCCTTTTTCTTGGATATATCTCTTGAGTCTGTCAGCCACCTTTTGTGGGATAAAGACAACCTCCGTTTCTTTCCCGCTTTTGGGGTCCCTGATGAATATTTTCCTGTCTTCAACGTCATTGGGAGTGAGTTTCAAGACCTCACCCACCCTCATTCCTCCCCGGGCCATGAGTTCGAGCATAAGCCTATTCCTGGGATTTTCTGTCCTGAAGATGATTTCATCCACAATATCTTTTTCTAAAATTTTCCAATGGATCGGCTTTTGGCCATTGAAAAGCTGCCTCAGAGCCGGGGAATCACACGGGTTTTGAAGGCCTGAATCAGAAGAACTCCTGATGAAATTGAAGAAGGCGAAAAGAAGGGAATAACGGAGCTTTTTGGTTGATTGTTTTGCCCCCTCACATATCTTCGTGAGAAAGGGCAGAATGTTTTCCGTGGTGACCGATGCCAGCTCTATGTTCCCGAAATAATTTTCAAACTTGCTTAAGACAAATTCATAGTTTCTCAAAGTGTTTTTCTTAGCGTTCATCCTCTGGTAGTCAAAAAAATTTTGTGGCTTCCAATAGTTCGATAGCATACCTCCTTTTCATGGGTTAATAACAAATGGATTGACCTCACCCATCAGAACTGGGTAATATTATTGCTACTAACCAAATCTTCAATTAAATTCAGCCACTTCCAGGTTGTGTTTCATGCACGTAAGCATTTATTCTGGGATCAATCCAGATCTTTCATATTGCATATCAAGTGTTGCTTCGGGCTATTTTCATGTATTGGTCTGCCAGTCTTCTTAGATTTTGGTAAATTTAGGCCGACCTGGACCTCAAGACAAATGCAAGAAGTTCTTTCCTGCAACCGGATAGGCGGCAAATTGATTGCCCCCCATATGTTGTGGTAGTAAGATTTTTCGGTTAAAATTCAGGAAGCTGAGGGCGCTTACAGATACCGTAGGCACATACCAACGTTTCTTTGAAGCCGATTTTTTTGGATACTCGATATGTATCTCAACTTGAGGTTGAACTGGAATATTGGCGGGAAATCACAGGCCCTAGAGGGGTCTGGGGGCTCAACAGAGTTGATGATACCAACTCTATTCTTGAATTCATTTTGAAATCCTGCAGTTAAGCTTAATGCAAGAATCGTAACAAGGGGAATACTGGCAAGCTATACCAACCTTAATTACCTTGACGAAACGATAAATCGTTCCTAAGGTGACGTAAGATCGTGAATTGTGAAGAAGGAGGTAAATCATAAGCACATTCTTGCTTATTTCTGGTGCTTGGCATGGGAGTTGGTGTTACAAGCGCGTGGCGGAAAGATTGCGGGCGCAAGGTCATGTGGTTTACACCCCAACCAATACGGGTCTTGGGGAGCGTTCACATCTGTATCATCGCGACATCGATCTTGAGACTCATATCACCGACATTCTCAACGTGATCAAATGGGAAGAGCTCGATGACTTTGTGCTGGTGGGGCATTCTTATGGGGGTATGATCATCACCGGTATTGCAGACCGCTTTCCGGAAAAAGTGCGTCGTTTGGTCTATCTGGACGCCTATGTTCCAGAAGACGGCAAATGTGAGTTTGACTATGAACCCGAGGAGTGGGTTTCGGCAATGCGGGCAGATGCAGCAGAACTCGATAACGCCACACGGCCTATTCCGGCTGAGGCCTTCCATGTCAATGAAAAGGATGCGTCTTGGGTCAACAGTATGTGTGTTCCTCACCCTATTCTTACCTTTGACCAACCGCTAAAGCAGAGTGGTGGCATCGCAAAACTTCGCAACAAGCGTGTCTTTATATGGAACGAAGGTTTCGCCGAAGGGCCGTTCAAGCAGTTTTATGATGTACTTGTTTCTGACGAGAGCTGGATCACCTATAAACTTCCCTCCGGCCACTATACCATGCTCGATATGCCAGATGAGTTGGTACGCATCCTCTTGGAACTGGCTTAATCAGTCTTGAAGGATTGAGCAAGTTCGGGAACATCTAATCAAAATCTGAAAAAATGCATCAAAGCCGGAGTCAGCAACAGGCTTCGCCTTTTTATGGGATGCGCCTACCGCTATCAAACTGAAATTTAGCTATTTTAAAGGTTTCGAATCGTAATCGAAACGTAACTGCAAGACTCGATAATTCAGCTTTCGATAAGGAGTCTTAAATTTAAAATTTATTTGGGTGGTCTTGAGTCGGAGAATTCTCAAATTGTGATGCTAATCATAACGAAATGAGAGGCTTCCACAGTCAACGCTTTGGCAAGTATACCGAAAAAATCTCCTGCATTTTCCAACTATCAGATATTGTGCCTACCTTCTATTTCTAATTCTCAATTTTGGGGGATTTTCTGAGCTTTTTCCGCACAAATCTTCTAATTTTTTCTAAATATTTTCAATCATTCAAGCTTTATTAAACTGTGCGTTCTATGGAGAAATATTCCAAAATGTAACCATCCATCTCCTCGCTGGATTCATTTGTCCTATTGAGAACTTCGGCAGTTTCAATCGTTAATATTCCATGTTATTATCGAACGGACAAGTAGATCATTTTCTTATACAATATGCTATTAAGAATCTTTTTTTGGCCATCCAATAATGGATCATATGGGATGTCTGACGCTATAATCCCTTTAACGCGGTAATATTGAAGGAGCGGAAAAATGCCTAGTGACGAGAAATCTGCTTCTCCCACTTGGGAGATGGATTACAAGCGACACTTGGAGGATATAATCCTCAGCCGGTTGCGGGTAGCGTCTCTAATTGTTGTTTTCGTGGTTCTGCTGGATGGAGCCGTCCAATTCCTCTTCAACCCACAACTCCCAAGGGAGATGTTTTGGGTCCGTTTGATAGCGAGTCTCATGATTCTTATGATTCTAGGTCTCACTTACATGAGGTATGCCTTCCGTGTCGCCTTTGCGCTTTCGTTGATCAGTACTTTGATTGTGTCAGCAGATATCGAAGTGGCAATTGCCATCACCGGGGTCTATCACTCTCCTTTCCAAACCGGACTTGCTCTCCTAATCGTCGCAGCGGGCCTTCTTTTCCCTTATTCGTTCATACAAATGGCCGTCACCTGCATCTTCGTCTGGGCGGTATATCTAATGCCCGGGATCACCGGCTGGCAATCATTTGGTTCTGGCGGCCCTGGATTCTACATCAACTCATTTTTTCTGATTTGCTCTTCGCTAATTGCCATGACCGGCAGTTACGTGATATCTCGCCTTCGACGTCATAAATTTTTCAGCCAGTTAGCCTTGAAGGACACCTTTGGCAAATATGTGGCTAAAGAAGTTCGGGATGAGGTCCTCTCAGGGCGCATTCCCCTAGACGGCGAGAAGAAGAATGTGACCATTCTCTTCTCCGACCTGAGAAACTTCACACCTATGACAGAAAGCCTTGACCCTAAGGTGGTGATCAAGATCATGAACTCCTACTTTAAGCAGATGGCCGAGGCAATACGGGGCCAGGGTGGGCTGGTCCTTCAATTTATCGGTGATGAAATTTATGCTGTATTCGGGGCGCCGATGCCTCGGCCAGACCATCCGCCCAGGGCTTTCCGGGCCGGCTTAGAAATGAGACGAAGGTTAGTCGACCTGAATAAAGAGTTTGTAGAAAAAGGTTGGCCCAGCTTACGACACGGTATTGGCATCCACACAGGGGATGCTCTTGCGGCTAACATCGGCAGTCCGGACCGCCTTTCTTACCTCCTCGTGGGCGATACAATTAACATAGCCTCTCGGCTTCAATCTTTAACCAAGGAGGTGGGCACTGAGATGATAATATCGGCTGCCACCCATGCCCGCCTGACTGATACAGAACTGACCGCTATTGAACTTAGAAAACTGCCCCCAAAGCATCTCAGGGGCAAAAGTCTCCTTGTGGAAATTTTCGCAGTAGTTTGATCGGATTAGGAAGTATCAAAGGGCTGAAAGACTTATGAAGCATCAAATCTGCAATTTTCCAATGCAGGGTCATCACAGTCTTGCTTTTTTGTTGCCATTTTTAGAATAGGTTTCCTACCATCCGTAGGCGGGCACGGTGTTGCATCAGGTAGGAAAAGAAGAGTGAGGTTTTGACTAGGAGATGTATTCTAGACTTTGCCCAGATTGAAGGTTTTGGAAAGAAATCTACAATTTTTAGGCAAAATGATCAATCACAATATCTAGTGATGACTATAATGCCGAAGCTATAGTTGTCTGTGCCCGTATAGCCCTTCTTTCACATTGCACCAAGCATGCCCTGCATGCGGTACACTTATTTTTTTGTACCATCTCTGCCCGTTTATCTTTCCCTATTTTCCAAACGCCCTGAGGGCAAACCTCCTCACAGGACTGGCAACCTTTACAAAGTTGCCGGTCATATCTTAATTCTCTGTAGCCATTGAGAAGTTCCGTACGAATCGTGCCGGCAAAAGCAACGTTGCCTATTGCTCCTACGCCAAATTTTGCCAAAACTGCATCAAGATCACTGGGCATCGTGGACGCCAACCCACCAAGCTCCAAAGCATAGATGGGGATGATCACCATAGCTATAATCATATGGACGCGAAAAGGGTTGGCTTTGGAGCCAAGGAGAAGTTCAAAAGCTACCAGAAGAGCTAAAAGAACGGCGTCACAAAAAATAGCTTTTGTTATCCCTTTCTCACCAGGTATCCAAAGGCATAGAGACATAAAAACCACGAAGGCTACGGCTCCAACTATGAGGTAATCAATCAAAAGATGAGGGCCAAAAATAAGGAAACCCATAGCGCCGAAGAAGTAAACCGGAAAGAGGCTTCCAAGTGCTGTGTCAAGTCTTCTTCTTAGGTCGTATTTCGCCCGCTTCATGTCTTCATCTCTTTTAAGGCCATTGTATATATAACGGGCAATGTCCTCCGCGTACACTGGGCCCCACTTCACTTCCCATCCGGTCTGTTTTTTTACCTCAGCCGCTTTGACGCCCGGAGCACTCAAAGGAGGCAGAATAAGCGTGCGGTGATTAACCCTCTCGGAAATCTCGCTTGTTTTCACCACAGAAACCACGGAATGTGTATTGAATTCTTCAGCGCCCGCTGCACACCAAACGTTAACACCCTTCGATTCAGCCACCAAAAGCCAGAGATCCAGCCCCCGAAGTATGCGTTTAAGCCTTTTGACAGTTAGATCGAAGTTGCAGGTGACAAGGACAGGGCTGTCAGGACCAGGATGACCTATGCACTGAAGCCCAACTTTTGTTGGGCATGGAAAAAGCCTGAAAACCAGTCCCCATATGGTCTTCAATAGTTTCAAGATGGATCCTTTCTCTTTTCCTTGCGGCCGACTACAATTGCGAATGAATCACCGTGGCTTCTCACTTCTTTTTCAACAGTGAATCCCGCTGTACCAATTTCCTTTGCAAGGTCCCCAATGGGATGCGTTGAGTTACCAGAAACAAGGTAAGTTAGAGCAAGCAAAGGCAGTCGAGTGACGGCATGAATAAGCCTGCGTGCCACCCTTTGTGGCACGACCTCATCTGCAATAACGATGCTCCCACCCGGTCTTAAAATCCTCGCCCCATGTTTCAAAGCAAAATGCCTTTCATCATCGTTTAGTTCACTGAAAACCAGCGTTGATACAATCGAGTCAAAATTTTCATCCGCAAAACCGTCCATGGCTTCAATGCCAATCTGCCTCACAGAAAACTTCCCCCTGAGGTTATCTGTCTTGATTCTCTCCTCTGCAACTCTCACCATTGAAGGACTTAAGTCAAAACCTTCCACTATGCAGTCGCGTGCTATAATCAAAGCCGCAAGCTCGCCAGTGCCACAGCCGATTTCCAGCACATGGCTTCCTTCAGGGACCTTTTGGGCCACCGCTTCCTTGATGGCCCGCACACGGCCTCTGCTGACTCTGTCCATGCGTTTGTCGTAGGACTTTGGTCTCATTTCAAGGATTTTCATAAATACGTAACTGAACAAGTTAACTCTCCCATGATTTAGACCTCTCTTTTTTCGGCATTGTTGATAGTACGGATCCGTAGCCCGTTTCTTATAAGAGTCACTGTAGCTTTTCTTAGCGACTCTCTGTCAGTTCCCTGCCCTTCAAAGATCCGATGAAGTATAATTCCGTCAAATACAGACACTAATAATTCCGCAACTACTGCTGGGTCCAATTCTTTATCAATTTCACCAGCAGCTTGGCCTTCACTGACAAGATTTGCGAGCATGCTTTTCATTTGTCCGTACATGGTCGAAAGAAAGAATTGGCCGCCTTTGTCAGTCCTTGCAACACCAAAGTAGTCCACGTATATGGCGCAGTGATCCTCCCATTCGGCCGCATGTTGAAGGGCAAAATCAATAAGGGAGATGAGTTTCTCAGATGGCTCCGTTTTGTCTATCATCGCTTTGAAAGCGCCTTCGATGAAAATGTTGAAATATTCATCGAAAGCAAAACGAAGAATATCGGCCTTATCCTTGAAATACTCATAAAGTGTTCCCTTGCCAATGTCGGCTGATTTGGCAATATCCGCCATTCTTGCATTTGGATAGCCAAACTCTCTGAAGACCCTTAGCGCGGCATCTGAAATAGTTTTCATCTTCTCTTTTTTGTTAACAATTTTGGGCACTTATTTGATCTCCAATATATGACCGACTCGTCGGTCAACTATAAATATCACAAAATATGAAAGTTCTGTCAAGGGGAATTTTGAAGGATAAAGAGAATTTTTAGGTGGGATATGGCCAAGTGAACCCAGAGGGTTTTAAAGTCGTGTCAAATCTTAAGGATACCACTTTTTGAGGTTGCGCCAAATAGACTCAAACTACCATTTACTGCCTGGTTTAGAGAGGCCGAAAGACCTTCGACTAGCAGATGAATGCTGCAATGAATTGTGATTCAGTCAGATTCAACGTTTTGGCAAGCCACCTCGAAAATCATAACCTACATTCCGCACATTGAGCAGGGTGTTTTTTGGAGTTTTCGTGTACTAA
>CAZTAS010000289.1:0-7107 GCA_964611635.1 uncultured Thermodesulfobacteriota bacterium | reverse complement strand
TACGCTCTCTTACGGGCGAGTTATACGCCCGAAAAACGGAATCCCCATTCCCCGGGTTTCAAACGGCTAAAGTGTTACGCATTTTGTTTCTTACTGCACAGTCCAAAGGTCTTCTAAATAATTGATATTATACGGGTTTAGAATTATGTGATGTCATTCCGGCCCCGTATCAAATACGGGATAAACTCCAGCCGGAATCCAGGCCCTCTGACAATAAACATGATTACCACTAATTATTGAGAAAATACTATTATGATCTCAAAAAGGGCAATTACACCGTTTCCGGATCAACGCCCCTTTGCCGGAGCCACCTTGGCAGCAACTGTTCTTCGACCTCTTGATTTGCTTCGGGCGCCACTTTGATCAGAAATTCTGCCAGGCTTCTGCTGAGGTTTATGTATCCAAAGCTCCCATCAAAAACGATTATCTTGTCTGTTGCAGCAATTCTCTTCGCAAATCTCATCGCTGCCTCAAGGCTTTCCGCGGTCACGGCATATTTCATAAATTCAGGATTCATCGGATCGGCACTGACGATATCTTCCAACTCCCTTCCCACAACAATGGTTGGGATATGACCGGGTAGCTCCATTTGCGGCACGCCAAGCCACATGTGATTGATAACCAGTGCCTTGACGGCCGGATTTACAGATGCAACCTTCGGGCCCGGTGGTCTTTCAAACAGGTTAAATCCCAGACTCACGGGAATCACACCCAGGTCAAAAAGGTCGAGTTCCACTTCGGTGAAATTACCAAAACTGATGCCGCCCCCGAGCATATAACGCGGTTCCCCTGACCCATCGAGTACTACGATACATTCATCAATTTTGCTGAGAATCTGGCGCATCTTCCCATATGGCCTGAGATTAAACAACAGTAGTTTTCTGTTCATTTCATCCAAGTCATGAGTCGCCTCTACGCCTGTTATCCCTGCGGGAGATGTCATCAGAAAACATCCAAACGTAAATTTCTTTTGCACAAAGGGGGACTCAAAGATAACTTTTTGAATAAAATTCATGCTTCTGGGACCGTAATTAATATGTGCAACCCCCCTGGTCTCCAACCTTGCATAAGACATTGCAAAGGGCTTAATCGTCCGATTAATCATCCGGTGCATGTCCAGTTCCCTTAATTCGCCATGGTGGGCATGAATAATCCAATCAGCATCATAAATGGCCGCAACACCATAAAGCGTTCCGATTTCGGTTTCTATCGCGACACCCTTGTCAATGCAAGTCACCCCAAGGGCCTGTCCATTGAAATACTGATCAAGTTTATAGTGTTCGATTATCTCCTGCGGCTCCTTTATCCTGAATCCGGTAGCAACCCTCAACCGGATATTGCTGCACCCTGTCCGCTTTTCGACCACATCTCTTATGGTTCTCAGCATTTCGGCATATGCATCCCCTCCCATGAGTTGAAACCCATACTGAGAACTAAGGATATTAACCGTATCTCCCGCTTTGATCATATCCATATTGACAGTGCTTAATGTCTTTTCCGTTGCTTTCCTGATGACTGGAATGTCATCCCCTTCCAGATAGATCGTTTCAGGGATATCGGGAAAAAGATCTCCTATATCTAAAGATACAACCTCTGAAAGCTCTGCCGCGCGCTTTCCAACGGTTGGTCCGTATTTTGATTCCCTAATATATGGCGGGGTTACCGCATTTTTCACCGAGATCATCATTTGTTTCTCCTCCCCACTGAGAGAACTTGGTCAGCACTAAAATTTTCTAAATACCTTTTTGTCTTCCACAAAAAAATGCCCAGGATACTTTTCCTGCACCTCCTCGGGGAGATCCCAGATCGTCTGTGTGGAATAATACCAGTTATAGGTCTTGCCTTTGTCGAGTTCCACACCATGGGCCTCGAGTAATCTCAGCATATGCTGCACGCAATACACGGTGCAGCCTGAACGTATCCCCGTCATAAGGGCGATCTCTTCCATGCTCTTCGCGCCTTTCAAGACTGCTGCCGCCACCTCTCTTACTCTCGTTCCATTGCATATACAGCCCCACTGATGCGGGTGAAGATGAGCCTTAAGACATAGTTCCCTCAGCTTGGTTTGATCGACTTCTGAGGGATCAACATACAGTGTCTTTGGCTCGGCCCTCGGAATCAATCTGACAGCTCCTTCCGGGCAAACATCGCTGCAGTTGGGGCAGGCGAGGCATTTCTCTTGATCAACCCGGGCCCTTTTCTTGACTATTCTGATAGCTTCTGTGGGGCATGCAATCTGGCACGTACCGCAGCCTTCGCATTTTTCCTCATCCACCTGAGCTAAGAATCTTATTGTTCTCATTTTGTCTCCTGATTTCGTACTTGCTCAATAACAAATGGCCAAAACGAGTCACCCCCACCCATACCCTCCACTTTCCCGCTCCCCGCCTTCGCGGGGAGAGGCCTCGCGGGAATGACAGGCACTTTCCCCATCGTCATTCCCGCGAAGAGCCTGCCCCTGGCACAAACAGGGCCATAAATCCAGTAGCTGTTACCTAAACTTGTTGAGAAACATACTTTCTGGCATAAGAGAGGCAGGTCCGGTCGATTACCAGGAATGGCCTTTCCGAAAAGCTCCATTCTATCTTGCACAAGCAAAAAGTGTGGGCATTTCTTGTTTTTGTTTTACAGAGTTCTTACGTTCAGAGTAAACGCGCCCTCAAAAGACATTAATGCCGACAACACCACAGAGCAATCTATCTTACTTCCTTTTCTTGGGTATTCTGTATGTTGTTGTAGGCATATATTCCGTGAGGGGCTCAACATATTCTCCACGCACCACCCAGTACCATACAGTTCTCTGGCCGATATGCGAATCAAGATCTCCTGGTATATAAGAGATCGGTGTTGTTAGTCCCATGCAGTCAAAATTCCTTATTTTGTCAAGACCATATTTCTTGAGAGTTTCGCCATTAAGTTGGTCTGGTGGCACCTCATTCAAAGCAAGTTTTATAGCCTTCACAATGATCATTCCCGATATCAATCCATTCACATACATATCTCTTGGCTTCTGACCCGGATGGTTTTTTTCCCATAGCATTTTCGCAAGTTTCATGCCCTCAGAATCCTTAACCTTAGGATTTTTGGACACAGGCTCGTAAAAATAGGAGCCCTGGTAGCCTTGAGCCAACTCTGCACCGGCAAGATCGATCACATCCCCCAGGGTGGTAGCTGCGCATTGTGTAAGCGGGATATCCAGACCCATGGATCTGGCCGATTTAAGCACAACGACAGTCCCTGGAGCGGAAGAAAGAACAAAGATCCCCCTCGCACCTGCCTTTTTCAATCTCGTCAGTTGTGGAGTGGCATCTGTAGTCCCTTTTGGCATCTTGTCTGTTACGATCTCAATTTGTTGCTCTTTGCAAAAGGAGTCTAGGTCCCATAATGCCAATGGTGCCCATGGTTCATCGGATTCTATGGCACCCAGTATCAATTTGCCCCCGGGTTTTCCTTCTTTTTCCCACTTGCTTTTCTCCCACATGGCCCATGTCCTTATCATGTTGGCGATCCCTGGATGATAATTGGCATAAACCCATTCAGACCACATGCTTGCCACCCCGAGTGATCCGGTAACCAGAGGAATCTTGGCCCTTTCGTGATCCGCCAGCAAGGCATCCGAATGCCCTGCCGCGCAGTGCGTAAGAACAATCATGCCCTTTTCACGAAGCCTGGCGAACCCATCTTTTGCTTTGGCAGCCACATACTGCGAGTCATAGCTAATATAATCTATCTTTACCCTACCCTTTTTGCCCTCAACTCCTCCCTTTTCATTGATATAGCCAATATAATCCTTCGTTCCCGACATACACATCAGATGTGTTGCGCTTGTTGGACCGGTCATTGCACAAATTTCGCCGACTACGACCTCTTTAACTTCCTTTCCATCAGCTGCACTGAAATTCATAAACGGCATGATCAAAATTGCAGCGACTGCTAAGAACCCCATCCCTTTTCTCATAATACACCTCCTTATTATTTGGTTACTTTTTGGAATACCCACACTTTTTCTGCAGTTAATCGCGTCGTTACTTCAATCCCATCCAATCACCACACTTACGGTTTGTGCAGAAATAACTTCGCAGAATTGCCGCCCAGATTTGGGTCAGATCTGGCTGCGTCGATTGAACAAGACCACAGAAATAATAGGACTATTTCGACGATCTTGAGATTGAGGTGCGGCCAAACATGACCTGAAGATGGGATGCAAAAATTTGAAGTTATTTCTGCGAATGCCCTTAGTATCCATAAGGCCATAATCGGTAGTAAGATTTTATTATCTTCCAGCGATGTGCAAGACCCCTTGGCTCTAAAATCAAGAAAAGTACAGCAACAACCCCGATGCTGACCAACAGAAAACCACTTCCGGCACCGGTAGGTAAATAGGTAATGCTTCCTTCAACGATAGGCCCAACTACAGATATGATTTCCTTTAGTGCCACAATAAAAATGACTCCGAAAATCGTCCCTTCAATACTGCCCAAACCTCCCACAATAATCATAACAACGTACCATATCGAATCAATTAAGGTGAAAGATTCAAGTTGAACCCACATCATATAGTGTGCAAATAAAGCCCCTCCTACACCGGCATAAAAAGTACATAATATAAACGCAAGAAGCTTATAACGAAAAATATTTATTCCCATTGCCTCTGCAGCAATATCGTTATCTCTGATGGCCATAAATGCGCGTCCAATTCCTGACCGCACGATGCCTTTGGCAAAAAAACACATAACACAGGTAAAGGCCATGGCAATGTAATAGAATTTTCCCGGTGTATCAAAATACACGTCGCCAATTGCTGGTGGATCCACGACAAATCCAGCTGAGGCCAGAGAGATATGATAAAGGGCGATCCATGTGAGAACGATTTGAGCAGCCAGGGTGGTCAAGGCCAAATACAGCCCCTTTAAGCGTACGGACGGGGCCCCGAAAATCACTCCGGCAATTGATGCGGCGACTCCCGAAGGAATGATGTTGGTCCAAAAAGACCAACCGAGATTATAATTTAACAGCCCGGATGTAAACGCCCCAATCATGACAAAAGCAGACTGACCGATATTGAGTTGTCCGCAATACCCCGTTAATATATTAAGCCCAAGACATATAACTGTTGTAATCGCAGCTCCTATAACCAGTCTCAAATTGTAGGGGCTGTTTACCCCGGGGATCAATGGCAGAGTGAATAGAATAATCAAAAAGACAATCGCCATTGTGGCTTGTGCTTTCGTTTTTAGAATCCGCATATCTTTCCTGTAACTGTCCGAATAGATACCACTTGGCGGATAATAGGTGTTACTGCTCATGCTAAACTCTCTCTATCTTTTCCAAGCCAAAGAAGCCATAGGGTTTAAATAGCATGACAATGACTAACAATACATAAGCAGCGGGTGTTCCCGCGGCATTTCCCAGATACCCAGAGATGGTACTTTCCACAAGGCCGATTATCAGGCCCCCTAAAATGGCCCCAAATGGAGACTCAAGTCCACCTATAAATGCTGCTGGGATAGCTGCGATTCCTATATGGCTCAGTCCCAGTCCGAACCCAATCTTATCTGCCAAGATGATCCCTCCCAAGGAGGCAGCGACACCCGCTATTCCCCAGGATATGGTAAGGATGGTCTTCACGCGTATCCCTAAACTCTGCACAACCTGATGTCCCTCTGCCACACCACGCATGGCAAGTCCCAATCGCGTATACTGGAAAAATACGATCAGGGCGATCATCATGAAGAATGCAAAACAAAATGAAAAAATGTTATCAGTCATTAGATTAAAAAAACCAAGTTTGATGCTTCCCTTTGGAAAAATTTCCACTTTGGTCAGTGGATTGCTGCCCCAGATTATACATGTTGCGCCTTCCAATATCAGGGAAAGAAATATCGTAACGGTAATCATAGAAAGAATAGATTGGCCAACCAAAAACCTTAAGCTCAAGCGTTCAACAATCATCCCAAAAAGGAAGGATAATAAAATGCCAAAGACCAAAGAAGGCAAAAGACCGAACCCAAATGTGCTATTAAAGGTCCAGAAGATATATGCACCTATCAACACCATATTTCCTTGAGCAAAATTGAGCACCGCAGAACACTTGTATATCAAAACAAATCCAATGGCGACTAAGCCATATATTGATCCGTTTACCAAACCTGATATAATGAGTTGTAGAAAGACCTCCATTCACAAACCTCCTTGACAGGTGTTTCCTCCTGGGGACTGTATCACATTTGTCTGGTCAGCCTGATCAAAGCCATCTCTTCCTTCTTTTGTAGTGTCTTACGTCACGGTAGCTCTTCTTTTTCCCCATTGCACTGAGACCCAGGTAAAATTCCTTTATGTCTTCGTTTTCAACCAGTGAAGAGGCCGGTCCGTCTAGCACCACCCTCCCGTTTTCCATCACATAGCCATACTCAGCAATTGCAAGCGCGGCCTTTGCATTTTGTTCTACAAGTAATACACTGGTTTTTTCTTCACCGTTTAATCTCTTAATTATTTCATAGATCTCCGTTACGACCAAAGGCGCCAGGCCCAGGGAAGGCTCATCAAGAAGCATGACTCTTGGATGTCCCATCATGGCCCGCCCCATTACCACCATCTGTTGTTCGCCACCCGATAAATAGCCACTGATGTTGTTTTTAAGCCTTGTTAACTTGGGGAAATAGTCATAAACTCTATCCAAATCCCTCTTCGTATTCGCCCTCTTGACGCTATAACCTCCCAGGATGAGGTTTTCCTCTACAGTCAAGTGTTCGAGCACTAACCGACCCTCCATTACCTGAAGGATTCCTCTTTTGGCAATTTGCTCAGGCCCCAGATCATCTATCCTCTTCCCATTGTATTCAATTCTACCGGCTATGACCTCTCCCAATTCCGTGTGAAGCAATCCCGAGATGGCCTTGAGGGTTGTCGTTTTCCCTGCTCCGTTACTACCCAAAAGGGTAACAATCGAGCCGTCATCGAGTTCTAGAGAAATGCCCCGGAGTACCAGGATGACACTTGCATACATCACTTCAATATTTTCTAAATTTAACATTGATTTATTGTATCAATTTAGCTTTCTGAAAATTGGCACTTGGAGAGGGGTATGGGGGTTCCGTTTTGAAGGGT
>CAZTAS010000288.1:0-7120 GCA_964611635.1 uncultured Thermodesulfobacteriota bacterium | reverse complement strand
AAAGGATATCAACAATCTTGGAGTCCAGAAGATCGAAGTCATGCCAGGTGCCAAGGCTGGTGGTTAGCATGCAAAGTGGACCACTTGCTTGAACGCTATTTATAGGAATTAATTCAGTAGAGGATAGGGGACGCTCGTGCGGAGCGTGCATAGACATTAGAGATATCTATCTCTATCAGGAACTTCTCCGCTCCAAGCCGCCCTGATAACGCAGGCGATGAAATCGTTCCGATCAAGGCGATTAAAAAAAATCTCTTTCTTCTCAATACCTCGACCGATCACATGGTGCAGGACACCGGGGGCACCTGCGCGCTCGTGCCTTGCATGGCAGGCGGGTCCAGTCGTGCTAATCTCGGCATAATGAAGGTACTCTCATGTTCCGGCAAAACATTTCAAGCACGTTCTGCACGAGCGTCCCCTATCCGCTTGCGCCATCGATGCCATGAAGCGATTTGCCTTTGACGATGAACGGGATCTCACCATGAGCTTCCGCTTCGGGAAGAAGATTGCAGACCTCGCCTCGGTTTTCATCCGGGAGGCCAAAGGGGAGAAGGGTTTCGGGATAAAAGGGAACCCCGAAAAATCATCCAGGGTCGCCTTTTACACCGAACTCCCGCGCCCCAAGACCGGTGAACGATGTGCCATTTTGAGCAGAACCAATTTGGCGCTCTTCGAGAAGGCCCTGGGCCTGAGATCCAGAGGGATCTCTTTCTCCTTGGAAGGGAATATCGGTGCAATCATCTGGCGGATATTAGATGTGTACTGGTTATCAGTAGGGGAACACGACAAGATACGGGACACATTCATCCAGTCTTTTGAGAGCCTGGATTCCCTCGAAATCTATACCAGGGACCTGGATGACTTCCAGCTTGCCGGCATGGCAAAGGTGGTCAGGGAATACGCCCGCATCCTGCCGGATGCCATCTTCGACATGTTGAAGATCTCCAAGAACACAACCGGGAACTCCAACGGTCCGGGTATTATCTTATCCACTGTGCACGGTGCCAAGGCCCGCCCTGGCGCGACGACCGCATTTTGGATCCATGATTTCAACTTGCTCATTAGATTGGCCTCTGCAACTAACAAAGGAAGCCAGGTCTGGGCCAGGGGGCAGGAATACGACCGGGTCTACATCGATCCCGACCTCGCAGCGGCCCTTTCAAGAACTCCTGGGCTGCAGGCCTTGGAATTCGGAGACGAGGCCAATATCGCCTATGTGGCTTTCACCCGGGCGATCCGGGAGCTCTATCTCCCGCGAGATTTCAAGGACATTCTCACTCCCGAATGGCAGGCGGCCATCAAACGTTATGAACCAGTCCTAAGCCCCAGGACCTCCAAAGCCCCCCAGCTCAAACATGTGCGGAGAGCATCCCGTGGTTTTTTGGATACTCGATCCAGCCAATTTATGACCGAGATACCACAGTCCGAGGCACCGCGTGAAAAACCGTTCAAAGTCGGAGACAGGGTGCGAACCAGTCACGGTACAGGGACCGTCGTAGAGGTCGATGGTGATAAATATCTCGTGGATCTGGATGGGCAGGAAGCGCAACTATGGGAGAAAGAATGGGGCCTGAGAAAAGTCTGAGTCGATCTCTTGATCAAAAAGTGGGCATAAGATGACGATTCACAAATCTCCTTTCTTATAGAAATGAAAAGGAGTGAAGACAAGCTGCCTCTCGCGCGGAAATCAAAGGTGATTATGGAAAAGGTTGATAGAGGATTCTTGGAGAGATAACAAATTAGTCACCAAAAAAAGTTATTTGTAAGATAATATAAAGCTGATGGACCATATTCAGGTGTCATGTTTTTTCATCAATGACAAATTCTTAAGTATCACTGTCACTTTTTATCCAGGCTTCTGGTATAAGCTTTTGACCTTCTCTCCACCGTTCTACTATGCACTCCTGAAACCACTGTTCATCTATATTGGCATGGTCAGTCATAATCAGTTGGAAATTGGGACTAAGTTGTTGAGTAAGATCAAGAGCAAGACGGTACATTCTTGCGACCGCCTCTCGATCCTCACTGCGGCTATCACCTTGGCTTTGGTCCCAATCCTGATCCTCTGGAAAGTACACTTGAGATGGCTGATCAATGAATAAAAAACCAGGTACCGGTCTCTTTCTATTAGAAAACCACTTATGGAGCCCGAAATGTGCAATAAGGTGATATCCAACCCAATTCTCACCACTACCCATTCTGTCCATCGGTATTGGTCCGCTATCCGTATCTGCAACAACCGTTAGGCGTTTCAGATCAAGTCGTAGGGGATTATCAGAGTGTTCTAATTGAAGCTCACGCGCCCACTCACTCATATCCCGACTCAAAATAGATAAAATGGATTCAAGTGTCTCCTGAGTAGCTTCATCGCTTAAATCTTTCTCAAGCTCCTGGATCTGCGACTTCAAATTATTAATGTTACTCTTAAGGTCGCTTGTGTCTTCAAGATGAGGGAGACTCTCAAGGTAAAGGCCAACTCGTCCCATAATATGAGCTCGCCGAGTAGCTTGGTCCTGAATTGCCTGAAGTCTCTGATTTGATCTTTGGATAGCCTCCATTGCCTCCCGGTTTTCACCTAATCGCCTTTTGATATCTTCCATCTTTTCATTTAAAGTCCGAATAACTTGGTCCATTTGTGGAGACCTTTCTCCTATGGAACGAATCTGGTTTTCGAGGGATTTCATAGATTGCTCAAGATCTTGCACTCGAGGGGAGATATCTTCGGAAAGCGGGTTTTCGCATACCGGGCAAACTCGACTGCCCTCTTCGGCTGGAGAGAAAAGACTGACGCTGCGAAGCCTGTGGATATTCGCCCTTACCTCATTCGAATATGCTTGTCTATCACCAGTAAGCGCCTCTGCTGCCTTCAACTGTTCTTTTAGTCGTCGAAGCTCAGAAGTCAGATCAGATCTTTGTCTCTGAAGATTATCATAGGCGTCTCCTTCCCTTACCAGTTCTTCTTCCGGCTCTGTCGGCTGCAACTGCACTTGTTTCAATGAATCTACACATTCTTCCCATGTGTCCGGAATTCCTGATCCCTTATAAAGTCCGATGTCCTGGGCCTCTGATAGCAGCGTTTGGGCTCTCGATAATCCTTTACCACGAACTCCCTCATGTTCAGCTAATCTTCGTTCTAGCCCCTTAAGATCACGCCTAAGATCTCGGAGATGAGCCATCTTCGTTACGTGATCATCATCGACGGCACCTAGGAAATAGGGGAGGACATCCTTAATGGCTTGAGGAATGAATGGTTCACTTTGTTTGTGAAAAAGATGCCTGTTGCTGATAACCTCACTCTGTTGCTGGAAGCAGAAAAAAAGGGCGTGCCGAATGGTTGCCGTCAAGGCACCTCTAGTTTCTCCTTCCCCGGGCTGATGAACATTCTCGCCAATACCTGCATGTTGGGATAGAAGATTCTCAAGACCTAGAGGATTGGAAGTCTGGCGCAGGACAGAGTAATTAGGCACCTCAATTTCCTTTTCCACATCATAATATACATCAGAAGATGCATTCCTTCCTGGTTCTGGCAACCGCCGTGCAATGAATATTTCACCTTGCTGAACCTGTAACCGCAGGCCTACCCATTGCACTGCTCGACGTATAATTCCCTCTGGAATTCGGCACTCACTGCTTCCAAGGCAGTAGTCCATAATTTCGATAAGCGCTGTCTTGCCTGTCTTTGAAGCACCGGTGATAATATTCAAGTGACCTGGGCGAACAGAAAGGACTCGCCGCTCTCCATTGAAACCGTAAAGTACAATATCGAGAATCTGAAAGCTCATAGGCCAATCCCCCAAAGAGCCATGACAGTTGCTGCTGTACCTCCGGAAGCCAGCCATTTCCCAACGAAACGAGCTCGCCCCACGCATTCCCTCGCCTCATTTTCATGTAGCCGAACGAATCGACCTGCTTGGGCATTTGTTGCCATTGCTTTAATTCTACCTGACTTTTCGAAAGACAAGTAGCCGTGAACACTCCCAAAGATCAAGGCTTCTCGAGTATGGGGCTTTAAGGCAATAACTCTTTCTGCATACTGAACCTTGGCCTCTGGGTGCTGTTGAAGCCAAAGTAACAAGGAAGTACGGATGTCTCGAGGCAGAGTCTCTCGCGTGGTTTTGTGTAGCACAATCGGCAAGACCATAAATGATAGCGGATACGGCATTCCTTCACTGTCGAGATCACAGTACCCAAGGACTGAAGAGCTGAGGCAAACACAGCAGAATGCTGGGTTAAGCAAGTTAGCAATTTCGGTAGGTCTTTCCGCCCAGCATTTCATAGGCTGGCCTCCCGCGATTCAAGGATTTTCCTGAGACGCGCAGCGAATTCTGGATGCCAACCAACCAATTCGCGATCTGCAAGGATTTGATAGGTTCCTCGGGCTATTGATGGTTCTGTAATACCTTGCCGTATGGGAAGATGCATCCCAGTCTCCACCCACCTGTATAACGTTTGTGCCTTTCTTTTCTTATCTACTTCCATGGCCTTGTCGCCAAGTTCCTCACGCATCTGTTGAAAAAGGATATCCCATTCCTCAATTAAACGATCTTCATATCGGTCCAGTTCACCGACATAAAGTAAGTCCTCCCGAACCCATCGGGAGCGATGCTCAAAGGCTCTAAAATAGTTACGAATGGCATGAAAAATGCGAGGATTTCCAATCTCAATTAACCGTAGTTGATGGACAAATGTCATATCTTGATAGGCTGATTCATCAACGATCGCGCTCATAATGTCATCGTCGATCGGGAGATTGTCTTGCTTGAATTGCTCACGAAGACGAGCTGTTTCGGCCTCAAGCTCTTCACTCAATATCGGACTCACATTTCTCCCTGAAAGGTGTTGTATCGCTCGACGAAACCACCAGCCCTCAAGACGCTGCAAAAAAGAATCGAGATACTGATTAGGAGCAGCGAAATAGACAACCTCCTTCAAAACAGAATCGAGGTCCGCAATTGCAGGAACGCTATCGAGAATTGAAATCGATTCTGCCAATTGAGACTTTTCATTTAAGGTCAAAGAGCGAAATGCATTGTATCCAGCAGAGTTAGTCTGACTGGTGGATGACTCCGATGTTGCATTTAGGCGCTCAACAGCCTTGCTCACATCACGATTTTCCCCCAATTTGAGATAGAAGGCAGCACTACCCTCAGGAGCGATGGCAGTTGTAACTAAAAAGAGAGCTGAACCATCAGGTATCGAACCTTCCTTCTTGCCTTCGCACCAGATTCGAATTGTCCTCCATAGATCTGGGGATGCATCTGTTAAATCAGCGGTTTGATTGACATGATGCTTAGTCTGAATGAGATCCGGCGGCTCACCATTTGTTTCAAATACGACATCATCTAATGTCTCAATTGAGACAAGGAACTCCTCACATCGGCTTAGCCGATACAAACTCTCGAGAAGGGCATATCGACACTGGTACATGTATCCTATAAGAACGGGAGCAGCAGAAAATTTGGAATTTTTATTGCTCTGCGTTGTCATGCCGCCTGCCTCCTTCTTGCCAGCCTCATCATTTGTCATGTTAAAACCGATTTATTCTCCATACCCGGATCATGGGACAAGCCAAATTCGGAGTCGTAATTGATGGGTAAACTCATTTTTATGATAATGGCGGATTTCTGAATTTATGTCAAATATGCTAAGAATTGTTTAGAGAGGCCTGCATCAAAGCTCATTTTTCGGACTCAGCTAAAAACTAATTTTTCCAATCATATTAATCCTCTATCTTATTGCATATCTTATTTATTATTGGTGTATTGTAAAAATTTGCTTAATTACCTTTTTTAAGATAAATGATTCTGCATTTCTTAGTGCGTCTGGATTGATGGGTAATGCTGGTTCCCGGCTCAGGAGGGTAGTAGAAATCCAGCCCGCGTCCAAGGATAACCTGCCATTCGTCCGTTTCGATGAATCGGTCGTGAATCTGGGGGTCAAATGTATAGGTGAATTCTATCCTTCTCTCAGACAGCCGCTTCTTTAATGCCTCCAAATGATCCCTTGACTTAGCCTCTTCAGATAGGCCGAATCGTTCGTTTTTCTCATACATGGTAATGAGCTCAACCCGGCATCCACTTCGTGGGTCAATAAGATTCAGCAGATCCTCGACATTACGAATCTGATACTCCAGACGAATGTAGGGATCAACGATCTTGACCCATTCTGTTCCTGAAAGCTGTTGGCCGAAGACTTTCTGATAGGTCCACCCTCTTTCACCATCTTCGATATCCACCACTCGATATGCATCCGCCTTATGAGCACTGAGCAAGGCAGTGGTGATTAGAGTGCCTTTTTCTATTGTTGATCGAAGGGCTTCAAACGCTGACTGGCAAACCAATGAATCCGAATTATAGACAATAGATTGGGTATCAAACCTTGAGGAAAGGGACGGCACCTGATTTAAAGTTGCTAAAGCCAATGGATCTCCACCTCCCAAGCCGATGACGATTTGCCATTTTTGTGGATGGGAATCGGGAACCTGAAACAATTGAATACCGGAGGCCATAAGGTCCAAAAGGGCCTTAACGGCAAGAAAGTTTCTCTCGCTTATTTCGTTGAGGTTCGGAGGTTTAGTCAGACCGAGTTTTATTTCCGCGCCGGAATGATGTTTTGCATATCCGATTAAAAACTCAGCCCAGGCCTTTGCTTGCTGAACGTCGCTATCGTCGATATCCGAACATAATGCGAGGAATGATCCACCTGAAGCACTGCATTTTCGCTGTACCCAGGAAGAGGGATTGTTTCCGCAAAAGCGTCGGCTCCCTGGATCGTATGCAGACAATCGAGAACGTTCCTGTTCACTATTGAGTACCAGGAGATGATCAAGATAGGGCTGAATGAGTCTCTTGTCGAGAAGCTTATGCTCAAACTGATTTTCATAGGAACGAAGGCACTTATAACAAGATTTCTCACACTGACAACCGTCCAATACGGCCCTGGCAGCAGCCAAAATCTCCTCAATCTGAGCTGCGGCTTTCCTCACATAGCCAGCTCCTCCAGGGACACTGTCATAAAGGATAAGGTCACGTCTTTCTCCTTCTGAGGTCACTTTTCGTGTAAAACCCAGACTTTTCCACCCTTTTTTGAGAGCAGTTTCAGTAGCGTGATTTGAGAGCCG
>CAZTAS010000287.1:0-7136 GCA_964611635.1 uncultured Thermodesulfobacteriota bacterium | reverse complement strand
CGAATGATCTCTCATTTTCAGTTTTTCTCAAATCTCTTGTCGCTCACGTCGGAGCTTTCACATGAGGAATACCACAAAGAAGACATTTCAAAGGCTAATCAACGGAGACGCAAGAGATCTATCCTTCCTGGATAATGAATCTATACACCTCGCAGTCACCTCACCCCCATATTGGAACTTGAAACGCTATAACGAGAATCCAGATCAATTGGGACACATCAATGACTATGAATCATTCTTATGTGAGCTCGAAAAAGTCTGGCGTGAGGTTTATAGGGTCTTAGTTCCAGGCGGAAGGCTTGTATGCGTTGTTGGAGATGTATGCGTTTCCAGGAGGAGATTTGGACGTCATCTTGTTTTTCCATTGCATGCGGATACTTGTGTTTTGTGCAGAAAGATTGGATTCGATAACCTTAACCCCATCATTTGGTATAAAATCGCAAATGCCAGTTTTGAGGTTGAAAATGGGTCGAAGTTCTTGGGGAAACCCTATGAACCTAACGCGATAATAAAGAACGATATGGAATTTATCTTGATGCAGAGAAAGCCTGGTGGCTATCGCAAACCCTCTGAGGAACAAAGAAGACTTAGCAAGATTGATAAAAAGGATTTTGATAGCTGGTTCAGACAGATATGGACCATCACGGGCGCTTCAACCAGAAATCACCCCGCGCCCTTCCCGATTGAGCTGGCAGGCCGTTTGGTCAGGATGTTTTCCTTTCACGATGATACAGTTCTGGACCCATTTTGCGGCACCGGGACAACCATGATTGCGTCTCTAAGATACGGGAGAAACAGTATAGGCATAGAAATCGATCCTGAATACTGCTGTATGGCTGCACGATACCTGAAAAAGGAAAGCAGCAATCTTTTCATAAATACCGAATTGCTGTTTGAAAAAATGACCACTGACAATATAGGCCGTTTGCAGGTCTGTGAAGATCAAGCCCTCTACGAGGTTAAATCAGCCAGAAAAACCATGGAATAGGACAACAGTTTAAGGCGGAAGGTAACGTGGTGCAAAAGGTGCAAAGAACAACAAGCGCAGATGCAACAAGCTAATTCTAAACAATCCATTGAGCGCAACGAAGTTTCCGCACCCAAGTCCCCTTTCCTACGAATCTCACCTCGTCCTTTTCAGTTGTACCCTCACAAAGCCATTCCTCAAAAACACCTAATTTATTCTAGCGCGAACCAAACCTTTGAATAGCCGATATGCAATCTTGCAAGCAAACCAAACTACAGAACGTATGAGCCAAGAACATGAACCAATCAGCGTATCAAAACCGCGCAAAGATTGAATGTATTTCTTGATTGCAGACTTTAAGATACGCCATTGCCTCCTCCGGCTTCTGGAAAGAAACATAATCAGGACACAATTGAATCCAATTATACATGCATAGCCCTTTACTCTAGCGAAGATGGAACCTCTTCCTTTTCTCAGGACTTTAGAAAGCCGCCGCAATACCTCTCGAGCTACTCTCATATCAGTTTCGGCCGAGAAAACAGCTAAATCAATCAAGGTTCCTAGTGCCTCGTCGATGTCGCACATCTCAAGATAATCGTTATAGCAATTTGAAACCGTGCAATAGTCTCTTTGGCTGATGGCTCTGCTTCGTTTGAAGTAGATCCACCTGTCCAGCATAAAAAAGCTACGATTTGAGACAAGAGGAGGATCAATGTTTCTCCTCATTATAAATAAAAGAGGAGGAACCATCTGAAGTATCGCGCGCACATTAGCTTCTAATTGAGCTAAATAGACCTCCATTCTTCCCGAGTTTGATTGACTAACCGACCGTAGCCTTTGTCCGATAATGAATGCCTCTCGTCGATATCGCAAGGCACGGCGGCGGGAAGGAACAGATAATGCAGCTTCAATTCCCCTATCCAACAACTCCAACACTTGCAATGCCTCGGAGCATGAGAGCTCAAAGCGTTTTTCTTTCATATTGAGAAGAAAGCCATCTATTTGACTTAGGCAGGCTTTCAGCTTCCCTTCTAAATAAAGTGCATTAATTCTGTTTATCCGGTCCACATAATAACATTTCTTAGAAATTCTGTTTACTGACATGTCTGCGAAATGTAGATAAGCGTCTCTTGAGCTGCCTGTATTCAATAGGAGCCACATTAAACAAAGCTCCTTTTCTGCGGGCGGGCAACCGTTCAAATATCTCATAAAATCAGCACAGATGTGAGGTCTTGATTGAAGCGGCTGTAACAGTTCGCGGTTGTATGTGTTCCCAAACATCCAGTTAAGAAAATACATTGTATTTGCTGACAGAGTTGTTGATTCCACTCTCAGAGAAGATAGAGGACCAGGATGCGAATCGGCTACTTCCCAATCCCCAGGGTCAGAAAAATGCTCATTATGATCAATTATGAGGAGGCCAGTACATACTTCATCTAGTTGGGCCAATATTTCTTCATAGTCAAAATAGTCACCAAAGCTATATCCGATAAAGATGATATCCCGATTTTCGATAATTTGCCACAGGATGTCTTTAACTCCCTTTGGCGCCCCTATCGTAAACTGATGAATAAATGCTACCGGCACGCCAATCGAGCCGTGTATCTTAAATAGGAAGCCCGAACCGTCGAGAGATTTAGGACCTCTTTCATCGATATTATCAGTTAGGGGGTTCCATATCCTCACAGGTATTTCGGTTCCCAGCGTCTGAGCCGCACGCTCAATCAGATTATCCCAGTTGGTTGTTATGATGCTATGCCCCTGCTGTACCGCTGTAGCTAAAACATAGTGATTTATGTTCGGTTCCAATGTCTCGAATTGCTGGAAAAGGTAATCAACGGCTTCTGGCATCCCCTCTTTTAATGCCTGAAGCGCCACTTCAAGTCTCAGAAAGTATCGTTCTACAGGGGGTCTAACTAATAGACGTTTGTTGCTTTTGATGATTTTGGATGGCATTATTCTCCAAGGACGAAGAAGACGTGATGGAGGTTTTAAGGCTTCCGGGCCGGGCTGATCAAAAAAAAGCATCAGCAATTTGGAATCATGAGCACAAAGAGAGTGCAGGATGCTATTGGAGAGGTCTTTCGCAAGAGGAGCTCCGGAGTCCACGGAAATACCTGCCCCCGCCCAAAAAACGCACTTTCTCCCTTTGCTTACAGTCCTGTTAAGGATTTCCTGCTTATTCATGAGCTAAAAGGAATGCTTGACCTTGGCAGATTGTTGTGCTTTGCTGCTTCTTACCTTCTGTTTCGCACAACCAGTGTGCGAATCATAAGATAACTAGGCGCCAGGATCAAGGAAACCATCCACGCCAGGGGGCGGGAAGAGGAAGAAGCTTTGAAAACGGGTCTACCGTGTTGACTGTTGGCCCGAAGCAACTAAGGGTCAAAACGAGACCCCTCACGACTCTGACCCCAGGGAAGCGACTGAGCACTCGTATAGCGCACTCCTTCATGTTGCCTTCCCCACCGTAGGACAAGGTCGGCACCACGGAACGGTGATTTCGGACCTGCCCGGTGAAATTCACGAAGTGACAGCGAAGCGTATTTAACCGGGGCTCAATGGCTGGCCTACGCTTCCCCCTGTCAACGCTTCACGTGCAGCCTCACGGATGCCCGCGCATGGCTCGGGGCCATGATGGATCAGCTACTTTCATGTAAGGCTCTTTCATCCCTTACCCTATGCCGGTTTACCCCGGCGGTTTCAGAACATCCCGATTCCCTCCACGCTTTACTTTGGCTTCTGAATCTTGATCTGTGAGAAAGTCGAAGGTTTTTTCGCCTGTTGATTTAAATGCTAAAAAAGAAAGTGAAGATAATTTAAGACCATATATTTGTATGTCTACTGACGGAAGTCCGGGCTCTTGAACCACATTAGGCGTTAAAAAAAAAGAAAATGGATCTGGTAGACCATATTTGTCTCTAAGAGTGCTTAAAGTTATGCTGGGAAATGCTGGCTTATCCAAAGAAAGGGGGAAAGGATAGGGGACGTCTGACAATATTCCAGCCATAGGCCTAGGGGTATACGTAAAAATAGTACCAACAAAAATATCATTTGTTCTATTTTCAGTGATCACTTCAAACCAACCAGAGCCAAGAGCCTTAAATTCTCTTAGAATGATTTCAAGTTTAGTAGTATACATACCTGTTTCAGTTTCTTGCAAATATATTCCACCCAATAATAAGGTTCGTCCTGACCTGAAAAGAGTCGACAGCGCAACTATATCTCCGATTTTATCATCAAGTTTTTCTACTATCCTTAATCTCGAGAAGTTACATTGAATTCCGTACATGTTATTACCCAGAGGAACAATTCTAAAATGTTCTTCCCTTTTGAAGGTTTCGCCAACTATTTCTGTTAATATCCATCTGCGTTCTTCAGTTTTTCGCTCATCTTTAAACGGATATTTTTCTTTCCTTAAGAGTTCCCTCCTTTTTTCTTCAAGGCTGCTTAGCTTGGCAGTGTAATAATCCACTGCGTCATATGCTCCATCTGTTTCTTCTTCCTGCCACTTCTTGATTAGCTTTTTTGTTTCCTCAATTTCCTTCATGAGTTTTCCCATAGGATCCTTAGATTCCATAATTTCACTTGTTATATTTTCTTTTAATTCATTTTTTAAATTTTCTCCCCCAAGCCATTTTGCTATGTCGATTTTATGGCTAACAAAATAGTTCCCCCCAAAGAGTAATGTGATGATAATAGCTAGGAAACCTGCTATTTTCCAGCACTTCTTCATCCAAATATAAAGCGCCCTAGCAAGGTTAATCACAAGAGCAAACTTATTCGTCATTTCTTAATTCTACCGATTATGAAAGGGAATTCAAATATACTCTTTCCCCATGCACATTTTGGGTCTCAGGTTCTCAACACGTTTTCTTTTAGTCGATTCTTTTGATATGCTTGGCTTTATTCGTTTACTTCCCTCCTTAAAGTGGGGAAGGGAATGACGCATCTTTCATGAAGATTTTTCTCCTGACAGACGCAAAGCTTCTGTCAGGAGTTGGGTAGGATCATTTTGAGGTGTTTTTCCATCTGGAAACTCTGAGAAAGGGGTTCAGGGTTCAAAGTTCCGCGTTCAGAGGTTAATCGTCGGAAATTGTAGTGAAAACAAAGAAAAAGTCAAGAGAAATCCTCTGGGCACCAGTAAGACCCGCTCCACGCCGTTGGAATGTTTTTAAGCGCCTTGGGGGGAACTGTCATTGACATGAATTTCACCGGGTATGGAAAAAGTCAAGCCTCGCTTAGACTCCTAGTTGTGCCAGGCCAACAACAACCTGGTTGACGTGATTTATTTGTCATTTGAAGTAGTTAAGACATATTGTTTCAATTTTTTCTGGATGGCAGTGGCATAAAATCATAGACCTCTATGCCTTTTTATTGGTTGTCATATTAATCGAGTGGGCATCAAAGCTTTGTCTTTTTCAATCCTTTTGTGACATTCGTCGGCTCATGCATGCAATGCATGTTGGATCATTCGTTTGCTTGTGCGCCAAACCGTGGACGATTCCTTCGGATGAGTCGAACTTGGACGAAATAATATCGAAGTAATTGGCATCGGATGCATTGTACCTTCGGAATACTGCTTAAGCAATGTGGTCAGCGAGTTGAACAAGGCGGGAAGCTTTAGAATCCACGAATGCGGAAGAGGTAGCGGTCGAATCGGCTACATAGATCTTCAAAGGCCAATTCAACAGGGTCACGCCCTGGGTAGGAGGCTTTGTGAATGGCACAAGCGAAAGCTCGGGCTGTTTCATAGGAGTTCTTTAAGACCATCAGAACAGCCTTGATGACACCCTATGCTTCTGAACGGGACATTCCTCGCCACGGTTGTTGGCGGCGAGAGAAGATTTCTGAGGCATGGAACTCGACGCTATACGGATCGGAAGGATCTATGGTTGATGCAAGTTTATCTAATTCTTGGGTAAACCAATAAGCTTGGGCTTCATAAATGGAAATGCCCCCAAGAACGAGGTAATCTTCGTTTGGGTTGGCCGCTGAGCCAGCGTCATCTAAATAGAATAGGTGCATCTGATAATAAAAAAGGCAGCCAGGTGGACAAAATCCAACGAACCGCACTGCAGCTCTCCCAACCGCATGCTGAAATTGTAGTTTTTCTGATCATTTGTCAAGGGAAAAAATTGTAGGTAAGGGGCATACTATATTACTCCTGTCAAGAAGAAATTGGGCAGCGATAAATAGTGGAGGAGAGGTAGGTGCAGAAGGTGCAAAGAACAATAATCGCAGATGCTATGAGCTTATTCTGAACAACGCTTTGAGCGAAACGAATTTTCTGCACCTACGTCCACTTTCCCGTATCATAAAGGAAGGAGGCAGGGGGGTTTTTCAGATAGATTCGGGCGCGGTATGGAACGGGTTGATCACCACCACATTACTCATGTTCTGGTTTTCCTGGAGATCCTCCGTCAGAAGATACCGGCAGTCGCCCGCTTGAGCGGCAGATCAGAACCTGAAAGCTCAATCGGCTTGTCCGTTCTCTCCATAGACGGGCCGTCCATTCCATGGCTTGCTTCTGCTTGGGGGGTCTGACGCACCCCTGCTGTAAACGAGAACATTTGTGTCAACGAAGACTCTGTCGGTCATGGAGTACCTCGCGCTCGGGATAGGTATCCCCCTGCTTCTTCAGCACACGGGCCGATCTGGCAAGGTAATTTTGCATGGACGTCTGGTAGTTGCCTTCTTCGAGCATTTTCTGGCGGAGCAATTCCCCTACCAGGCGGGAAAGACTTGTGTCTTCTTCCGCTGCACGGATGCGGGCCCATCGGGCGACTTCTTCATCAAGGGTAATGGTAACGTTTTTCATGCCACAATAATAGTGCAATACGAAATTTGTATCAAGCTGAATTCTTGGAATTTTAAAATCTCAATTCGATTGCAATTTTTCAGGCAGGAGCAATTTAATATGTCCGTTTATCCACAAATTACCGTCCTCTTATGGCCCGTTTTTAGGACAAAGCCAGGCTCAATTTAATGGCCTTATTAACTTCATCCATTCTCTCTTTGCCAAGTGTGCCAAGCCGCTTTTCCAGTCTTTCCTTTGAAACCGTAAGTATCTGGCTCGTTCTTATGATCGAAGGGCGGTCCAGTCCACCCTCGGGAGGGTCGATTGCAACGTTCATGGGATAAAGCCTCACGGAGCTTGTAATTGCAG
>CAZTAS010000286.1:0-7138 GCA_964611635.1 uncultured Thermodesulfobacteriota bacterium | reverse complement strand
CCGGGCCAACGACGAGAACGTCATCAAAAGCTTAAAAGAAGGCTTTGGGCTGGCCCCGATACCTTTTGTTACACCGGCACCGCTACTGTCCCTTATTCATGGGTAGACGCCACCGGAGGAACCCAGCTCTCTCTGGGTCTTAACGATTATGGCAACGTGGATATAGGCTTTTTTTTTTAACTTTTACGGCACTGCATACTGCAGTGTGAACATCTCCTCCCATTGGTTCCTCTCGTTCGGTGAAGAAGACCTCACAAACTAAATCAACCAGCCAATGCCTGATACAACTTCACCAAATGCGCTAATCTCACCATTCTGGGGCGACGTTGACCCATCTGCAGGAGGAGCCGCCGTATATTATCATACGCTGGGGTCTGCGCCCAACAGGCAGTTTTTCCTGGAGTGGCATGGAGTGCCTTACTTTAATAATGTAGGATCAGCAACGTTCCAGGTGATCCTCCACGAGGGGACAAATCAGATCACCTTCCAGTACCAGGACGTCGATTTTGGAAATTCCAATTATGACAATGGAAATTCAGCCAGCATCGGGATCGAGAATGCTGATGGCACAGTGGGATTGTCTTATTCGTTCAATGGGGAGCGCCTTGTCACATCCGGGATGGCTATATGATTCTTCCCGCCTGAGGGTTCAAATTTTCTGCCGGTCTACCGCTTCTGGAGCTATTATTATAACTCTCACCACTATACCATTGACGAATGTGAGAAGAATTACATCATCGCAACATGGCCCGGGTACTGGACGTATGAAGGGATTACCTGGTATGCGTATCCTGGGCAGTGAAATATCTGCTATTTATCTGGTATTTTCAACAGCCATAAAAAGTTTAGATAGGATATTAATACATTCAATTGGACGAAGTCCGTAAATTCGCTTCTTCTAAAACTTTGCGCATAGTTCAATCAGTAATCATCAATCTGTGAGCCTTGGTACATCTGAATAGTTGTAGGTGTAACAATTGGCCGACACTTAATTTGACAGAGTCTGCCAGATCAACTCCTGGTTTTCAAAACTTAAAACATAACTAAAACCATATTTCCGACCCCTTTTATCTGTCTTTTTCATGACCAAAACTCACTCAAAATCTACCCATATAAAATGTAATTTGTACCATATCAAGCACTTATTTATCCCATTCGTCGACACGCAGGGCGGGGAGAAACCTCGCCCCTACTTAGTTGAAAAATTTAACGACCGAAGTTTACTTGTTTGACTGCAACTTTGTATAAGATATGCGCTTGAAATCACTTATAAATTGCCCCTTTATGTTCCCGTGTCGGTGATTTAGAGGCTTTAAAGATACCGGCCCACTGTCCAGATCGAGAGCCGAATGCCAAATCTCCGTTCAATCAACTGCGCCACAGCTTCACGCGTCCAAAGGTAAAACGGCAGTTTCAGTTGTTCCGGGCAACGATCCACAACCGTTTTGGCAATCAGCGCTGCCTGCCATGGAAGAAGCGACTCTCCTTTCGCACAGTCTCTCTTTTTCGCTTTCAGCCTCTTGGCGCCGCCTTCACGATATGCCTTCACCCACTTGCCGACCGCCTGGCGTGTAACGTTAAACATCTTTGCCACTTCCACTTGCTTGTTACCATCCAGAACAGCCTTGACCGCCCTACAGCGAATGCCTTCTTTGGCGACGGCAGAAAGCGAACGAGCATGTTTTTTCTTCTCCTCCCACTAAGTTTCTAACGCCAAATCAAAACCTTCTCGAATTGCTTCTATCGCCTTCCTCGGACTTACACAATCCCCAATTGAAAATACAGGGACATCGACCTCTCCAATTTCTTCTAAAAGGGTACGTTCAGAGACTGTCCCTAACGCCAAGACGACATGGTCAAAGTCTTTGATCTTTTGCTTTAATCCCGCCCTTTCAAATTTGATTTCTGAATAAGAAGTTTCCGTTACCAAGGCCTGTTTGATGATTTCTACACCGCTTCTGACCAACTTATCAAGAACTACTTTTCTCGCCCTTTTGCTCATATCAGCAGCCAGGTTTTCTAACATCTCTAAAATAGTTATCCTTTTGCCTTGGTCCAGAAGAAAATCTGCCGTTTCGCATCCAACTTGCCCGCCCCCCACAATGACAACCCTTTCCCCAACAATCTTCTCTCCTCGCACAACATCCCAGGCGGTAATAACAGAGCTGTTGTTTATCTTAATACCTTTCCCAGTATTCGGCTTTCCACCGGTCGCAAAAATTATGACATCCGGCTTAATCTCAGATATTTCCCCCTTGTTCGCCTCCTTGTAAATCACTTTTACTTTCAATTTTTTCATCTGATATTCATAATACTTCACTAATTTCTCATACTCAACCTTCCCAGGAGGTATCGCAGCCAAATTCAACTGGCCACCCAATCTTTTCTCCTTTTCATACAAAAAGACCTCATGCCCCCTTAAAGTAGCGATTCTAGCCGCTTCCAATCCTGCAGGACCACCACCGATGATCAATACCCTCTTCTTTTTTAAAGCAGGCTCAATCCTGAAATCTATCTCTCTCCCCACCATGGGGTTAGTCTGACAAGAGATATCTAGCTGGAGGTACATTCGGTCATTACATCCCAGATTGCAAGCGGTACAAGGTCGAATCTCCTCTAACCTACCCTCAAAAGCCTTGATTGGAAGCTCTGGATCTGCAATCAAAGCCCTCCCCATGCTGATAAAATCTGCCTTTCCTTCAGCCAAAATCTTCTCTGCCAAAACAGGATCATTAATCCGACCCACAATCCCAACCGGCACTTGAACCATCTCCTTAATCCCCTGAGAAAGATGGGTTAAAAATCCAGGTGGCATATTTGAAGGGGCTGACATAATGTAATCAGTTTCATGTGTTCCAGCCGAGACATCAATTGCATCGATTCCATTTTCCTCAAGCTTCTTTGCAACATATTTGCTCTGATTCAAGTCAAATCCGCCTTGCATATACTCATCTGCGCAAAAACGGCATGTAATAGGAAAATCTTTGCCTACCTTCTCCCTTATTTTCAGAAGGACCTCAATTGCAAAACGAGAACGCCCTTCGAGGTCCCTTCCATATCGGTCCAGCCTCTTATTGCTAAGAGGTGACAAAAACTCGTTGATCAAATATCCGTGTGCCATATGAATCATAACAGCATCAAAGCCAACTTTTTTAGCCCTGCCAGCTGCATTGACAAAATCCTCAATCAAATCCTGTATTTCATCAATGGTTAATTCTCTGGGAATTTCCCCATTTAAACGAGGGATAGGAGAAGGTGCCACTGGGAGTTCCCCAGTCACCGTTGAATGGGTTCTTCTGCCTGCATGTGAGATCTGAATTGCCATCTTTGCCCCAGCTTCATGAACAGCATCGACAAGCTTTTTGTACCCTGGAATCATCTCGTCATCATATATCCCGGTCATATGCTCAAAAACCTTTCCTGCGGGGCTCACGAATGTGAATTCGACATTGATTAATCCAACGCCACCTTTAGCCCTTTCCACATAATAGGCAATTAACCGGTCGGTGACTTCTCCTCTTCTCGTCGCGTATGCAGTACACATTGGCGGCATGAATATCCTATTTTTGACCTCCAGTGTGTTAATCATTATGGGAGAAAAAAGATGTTCAAATTTTTCCCTATTCATACCCGCATCTTCTCTTGCTTGACAATTTTAAGGTGGACAGAAAAATGGCACCCCAAAACCTGCTGCAAATTGACTGAGGCACTTGAGTAACGTAATCTTTATTTTTGGGCAAGACCAAGGAGGAAATTCGATGGAGCAGTAGACAGGAACAGCAACGCCGGGTTTGGAGCTATGAACAGAATGTTCACTCTACTGAAAAAGGGTATCTAGTATGCTCCAAGACTTTTTCGTCATGCCCTGGCAAGATTTTAGTGCCGAAGGGTTCTAATTTTTTTAAAGAAGAAAAGCTATTGTAAAGATTTTGGTATACTCCTGATGGAATGTGCTCCAACGTCTCGTCTCCTTCCCAATTTTCATAGAGTGGAACAGTATCTCCTGCAATTATCCATGGCCCTTCATAAGTTTCCACCACCACGCCTTGGGATCCTGGTGTATGCCCTGGAAGGTGTATAACCCGGATACCCGGAAGAATCTCTTGATCCTCATCCAACGGTATGATCTGCCCAAACACCTTCATCCAGGGGGGTTCAACGCCTGATATGCCCACTTCGTAAGGCTTTTTATCTGATGGCAGAGGAGCAATAGCATACCTAAGTTCTTCTCGTTGAACCAAAAAAGTCGCCCTTGAGAAATACTCTAGGTTAAAAGAGTGATCCCAATGAAGATGGGTGAAAATGACTAAATCAATTTGTTGTGGGGAAAGCCCAATCTTTCCCAAAGCATTATCGATTTCTTGGGAAGGTGCCTTTTTAAGGGGTCTATGATATCGAGAGGCCCAATCAGGATTACAGGGTCCCGTATCTACAAGGACCCTTTTTTCTCCCCCTAAAAGGACCCAAGAGAGACACGGAGCATCGAGTTTTACTCCTTGATTTCGCACGAGGGTGAAAATAGATTTGTCAATGGAAAGTAAAGTCCCCAGATCGAGAGGATAAATGAATAAACCTGCTCTTTTCATAGTTTTCCTTTCTAAAAAGCTAAAAAATTGCCCTTCAACACAAGACCCATACAATTCTGAGCATTGCTTCCTTCATCTACTCCAACTCTTCTAGCGACCAGATTCACAAAAAAACCGCTTTTCTGATCTATTTTCTCCAAATCATTTCTCTCAGCCCTCGCACTGTAAAGCTGCTACGAATATCATCCGCAATCGAGAAAGGGATAACTCAACACCATTCCGTCATCGTGGCTTGAAATTTCCTTTGGTGAACTCGACCTCTCATTGAGTTTTTAGAAAGCTTTTTCAAAAAGTGAAAGAAAATCTTCATACGTCGTATACCGAGGATTCCACCGATTATAATTAGCCTCAAAGGCAAGCCTTGCCATCTCTGGTATCTTGTCTTCCAAAACCCCAACATCCCGCAATTTGTGCGGTATACCGAGATCTTTGCATAACTGTTTAATCGCTTCGATGGCTTTTCTGCCGGCCTCCAGCGTAGTCAGACTATGGATATTCTCTCCCATGGCTAAGGCTATCCGTGCAAATTTCTCTGGATTGGCCAACAGATTGAACTCCGCCGCGTAGGGGAGACATACCGCATTGGAAAGGCCATGAGAGACATGGAAAAAGGCACCAACAAATCTCGCCATACAATGAACGTTTCCTGCACCCGTGTTGCTGAACCCCATGGCTGCTAGACTGGCAGCACAGAGCATCTTTAATCCTGCATCAAGATTGTTCCTGTTTGACACAAAGGGCCTGACATTATGGGCAATTAATTCGATGGCATGAAGGTTCACTGCATCGGTTATTGGAGTGGCATTCAGGGAGACATAGGATTCCAAAGCATGCACAAAAGCATCCGCGGCAGCATGAGCAGCCACAGTTGCCGGTAGTGTCCTGAGTGCGATAGGATCCAAGATGGCAATCTTAGCAGGATTCAAGGCCGCACTTCGTATCGACATCTTTAGACCCTGATCAGTGTCAGTAATCACGCAGGAACCCGAAACCTCCGAGCCAGTGCCTGCCGTTGTTGGGATGGCAATGAGCGGCAGCGGTGGATTTGAATACTTGTCTATGCCCTCGTAATCATGAATGCGTCCCCCATTTGTAGCCAGAATTCCCACCGCTTTTCCCACATCCATTGTGCTGCCACCGCCAAGGGCCAACAAGGCCGAGGCTTTGGCAGTCCGATATATTTCATATGCTTTTTCCACAGTTGTCGCGCTTGGATCAGGCTCAATGTCAGTAAAACATTCAAATGTGACATGATTCTCTCTAAGTGTGCTTTCTACCAGTGTGAATATTTCCGTAGAGGCAACGACATTATCAGTCAGGAAAAAGAGGTGTTTGATCCCTAAATCGGAGAATATTTCTTTTAATTTCCTATGTGAATTAATCCCCAAATACACCTTAGTTGGAGAAAGAAAGGTAAATGCTTTTAAACTGTCCATAGTGAGCCTCCAAATGTGTTGTAGTTTTAGTCAGGCAATAAATGCTAATTAATTATACGAGTGCTTTATTTGGAGGTTGCTGATTTAAAATGATAACTCTATGGGTCAATTATTCAAATCATTATAATACTAATTATGAGCCTGAACACTGGGTATAAACTCGGTTGATCATGATGCTATGAAACTTTTATTTTAAAGTCAAGGGGAAAATATATTTAGTCATTTGCGCTTAGTCTTAATATTACCTTGCCTCCCTTTACCGTCACGGCCGACGCCCATCGGACCCATCTCTGCCGGTTAAGATGGACTCACCCTGTGACCCACAATTCTTTCTTTCAAATGCCCTTCACTCGTGCCTTGAGAGCATTTGAAAGAAAGAATTGTTAGAAGCCAATCACAGACTGGTGGGTTCAGTTTAAACCGCCATAGTGGGTTCAATATCGATCGGCGGTGACGTCTTTACCTTAATCATTCTTTAGCAAACCCGGCTTACGCAACCTAAACGTGCGCTCACATAGCTTGACCGCGTTTGACAGAGTTACTAAGGGGAGCATATTATATTTTGCATCGGTTTTGGGGTTTATAAGGGCGGACATGGGACAGCGAATCATGTACTGCTGAGATCGGAATTCATCGAGCAGCCTTCCATAATTGGACATAATATGGAAGCGGTCATAGATGATGGGAAAGGAACCCAGGTAGCTCATGACTGCATCGAGGTAAGGGGCCCACATGTCTATGGCGATGGCCTGTGGTTTGACACCAAGCCTGCGAAGTCTCTTGAAGAAAGGCTTGAGACTCTACTTGTTCCTATCCCGTCTAACCCAGACTACAGCTCCTCGCTCCAGATCAACTACGGCATCGGCTCTTCCTTTGCGTTTCCTGCCCATCCAGCACTCAAAAAGCAATAAACTCCAGGGATTCGAGGGCAGAGCCATCGAATCAATACTTTCAAAGACCCTTCGTTAGCAGCATAACAGTGGTTCCATTTTGCTTTGCCATTAAACCCTAACCCGGACGAGCCGGAACCAAAAAGATAATTGAAATTCATTAGTGTTTTACCTACAATCCATCCCAAAGCCAATTTGAAAGGGAGGATGGAGAGCTCATGGCTTT
>CAZTAS010000285.1:0-7138 GCA_964611635.1 uncultured Thermodesulfobacteriota bacterium | reverse complement strand
TTCTTTATTCAGTTTTCAAAGAGCTTTTTTCAAAGCGCTAAAGTGTTACCCTCTTTTTAATATGGCCTCTATTTCTCTCTGCGCTTTTCATACTTTTTTGCCGGTTATTTTTGCCTTGGCCAGATGAATGTCATGTTTGCTCCATTTCCAGACAAAAGTGAATTTTCTTATTGAAATCCAATTTTTAGAGTGATAAAATTCAAAAAAGTACAGGCTGCCACCATCCGGGAGATTTAGAGCTAGTGGTCTGGCTATGGGGGTTAGACGCGTGTGTGCAGTCTTGCGCTTTGATCGTGGCCTTATCATCAATATCAAGAGAGTCCATAGGGTGATGCGAGCCTATGGTTTGCTCCAGCGGTCCTTGTAGCATAGTGTTGCTCGTCGAAAGCACACTGGCAAAGTGGCAGCGGAAGAGCCGGATAAGTTATGGGGCCCAGACTTGACCAAGACCGAAGTCGACGGATGGGTTGTGGAATAGTACCGCTGGTTGATTATAGCGCCCGCGACTGCCTGGCGTGGAGGGTCTCCAGAGTGATTACTGCCGCTGTGGTCAACGACGTGACAGAAGAAGCCCTTATCAGCCGTTTGGGAACACCTGAATTGCTGCCTGCGGGACTAATTGTGCGCTCAGACAACGGCCCGCAGTTTACTGCACATGCAGGAAAAGAGACCCTGAAGAGAGGGAAAGTTTACGGTCATTTTGACCTTAAATTTTAAAGGGTTGTTAAAGTACTCCATCTGTGTTTGCAACTTTTTGATTTTATTGCTAAGTAAGCCGGACATTACTGTTATATTGCATATTTGACTTACGATGTCTGTTGTTGTAAGCGAAGGGATATGTTATGATTTCCGTTCATGTTAAGGGCGATATGTTGCCATTTTACAGTAACAGAAGAGAAAAAGGGTGAAAAACTTGGAAAGAGGACAAAATTTAATAAAAATTTTGAAGGGCGACCGTCTTATAGATGGAAATGGTGAAGTTGTTAGAAAACCCATCGTCATAATTGAAGGATCGCGGATTAAAGAAATTCGTAGAAAAGATGAGGTTATTAAACCAATCGGAGCAAATATGATAGAAATGAATGGATGTACCTTAATGCCAGGGCTAATGGATATACACATACACTGTTCAGGGTATAATATCTTGACTTTTGATAATTATCGAGTGGCATTATTTGAAATAACTCCGCAATTACAGATGCTTTATACTCTTCTTCATGCGCAAATATGTTTTGAAATGGGATTTACAACTCTAAGATGTATCCCTTGGCATAATCCCTGGTCAAAGGATACTAGCCTGCATAATGCGGCAGAATTGGTGGCAATTCGGGATGCAATAAATGCAGGAATCATTGCTGGTCCAAGATTTTTAGCTAGCGGAAAAGTATGTATAACCGGATCACACCTTGAAATGGTTGTCCCTAGGAGTGCCCTTAGGCAATCCGGGTCGACTGCGGATGGCCCCTGGGAGCTTAGGAAGGCGGTACGAGAAAAAATAAGAATTGGTTGCGACTACATTAAGGCCGGTGTTTCTGCTGGAGTGGGCAGAGGTGAGGAAGATCTGGAAATAAGAGATATAACGCAAGAGGAGTTGGACGCTATAGTGGATGAAGCGCACGCTTTTAACAAGCATTGTGCATGTCACTGTTTTACCCCTAAATCCCAAAAAATGGCTATTAAAGCAGGAGTAGATACAATTGAGCACTGCATGCTAACCGATGAGGAAGTGATTGCTATGATGAAGGCTGAGAATAAAATAATAGTTCCTACGTTAGCGAAGCGCTCAGATCGGGCCATCAATGTGAGACGAAAAATGGGGGGTTCCGAGTCTGTTTTAAGTAAAATGAAAAAAATTCAACCGTACGCAAAAGAAACCTTCCAAAAACTCCATGAAGCCGGCGTTAAAATGGCTTTGGGTACTGATACGTCTATGGATCCCGAAAGGGGTAGTAATGCGTATGAACTGGAAATATACGTGGATTATGGAATGACACCGATGGAGGCTATTCAGACAGCGACCAAGAATGCCGCAGAGGCCATTTGGTTAGATCGGGACATTGGGACGTTAGAGGTGGGAAAATTTGCCGATATAATTAATACCTTAAACCATCAGCTATGCTGATGGTCCAAGCTTTGCTTTGCGGGTAGGTCAGTTATTTTCTTAGCTCCCCCGAACGAATACCCCTCAAGATGTGGGTGGGTGTCCCCAGACATTGTGAATGAAAGAAGACAGAGATATTAGCTGGTAATGTACAAGTCCATCATATCCATTTCGTTGTGTCAATCCCCCAAAAGCACTCTGTATGAGGGATCAATTCGAAATGTGGCAGAGGGATTGACCCTTTTAGGGTCATCCACAAGCCACCCATTTTAGGGGTGGTAGTTGACTGGGGTTGAAGGTGACCCGCTTAAAGATATTCGTATCCTTCAAGATAAGAAAAAGATCAAAATGGTCATGAAAGAAGGGAAGATTTTTTTAGATAGAAGACCGGGACATGAAAAGTATGTAATCCACGATCAAGAGTATGGTTGGAAGCGAATCTAGTTTTTCCGAGCTTCTGTAAGCAAGAATGGTGCGCTGAGGAGCACAATCTTAGGGTATATGTTGCTATTGAAGCATACAATACAGAAGCGAGAACTAATGCCTACGTTATGTGCCTGGTTTGTGCCTTTTGAAGGCAAGGATCCGCTTATTGTTGATCCATAAATCATTCTAAGGAGCAACAACTTCATGGAAGATAGAATTATTTATTCCGATATTCTTATTATAGGGGGTGGAAGTGTTGGATGTATGGCTGCGAATCGGGCTCTGGAAGTGGCTCCGAGTTTAAAAGTTGTTATTGTCCCATTCGGGGAATTGGGGAAAAATCCTCGCCTTTAGCAGGCTGTTGAAAAACTCGCCATTTTCGCGTTACGCGGAATGCTACATTTTGATGCCAAAATGATTATGCGTCTCTTCAATATGTTGCATCCGGCACTTGGCTGGCCAGCCTGGAAGAAAGCTCCCTTTAACTTGTTTTTCAACACCCTGTTAGGCGAAGACTTTAGTATATTTGCGGTACCGAATTTCAGTGATCCAGCCATGGCATTCATGATACCACAAGCGAATATTTTAACGAAATTCCTTGTAAAGCTATCGCCTTCGGGGGATAGTAGTTTATTTCGTCTCATGAGATGCTCATCATGGTTAATGAGATGATAGGAATGTTAAACGGTGAAATCGATGCCGAGACCTTGGCCGAAGAAGTTATTAAAGAAGTAGGACCAGGAGGTCAATATTTGACTCACCAGCACACGCTGAAAAACTTCAGGAAGGAATTTTGAAGTCCAGAATTTATGAATAGAGACAATGTAGCTCTTTGGGATGAAAAAGGAAAACCCGTACTTGACAAGCGCTTGAAAAAGAAAGCGAAAACAATTTTGGAGCAGCATAACCTCACCCCCTTACCAAAGGATTCACAGATAAAATTTCAGAGATAGTGGTACAATTGTAACATCGGGAAAGAGAAAAAAAGTTGTATCCTGTTTTGAGAAAGACTTTTATGGCTTAACCTGGATTTCACATTTGAATTTAGCTGTTAAGGGGAGAATGAAATTGTTTGCATTTATTTTCGAGGAGCCGAAGGGATTTTCGCTTCTCGCAAAGTTCGAGTGAAATCCCTATGCTAACTATTTACTGCCCTGAGTAATAACTTCTGACAATGGAATAAGAATTAACATAGGAGGGGCGTCCCGCCTTGCACATTTTGATGTGAGAAAAGCAATGCGAGACGCCTCCCCTGTTTGTTGTGCTGAAGCTCTGCTTCAGTTGTTTTTCTTCAGAAAGCGCAAGCAAAGATTGCGCACTCCACATAGTGAATGCATTTTTCGGGTTTAAGAAAGGAGTTTTGCCATGAAAAGTGAAAAAAAAGAGTTGAGAGGATTAGATCGGAGAGAGTTTATTCAGACAGCTACAACAATTTTTCTCCTATTCGTTTCCACCAAATCTTATGCAGCTGACAAGTTTCCCACTCATGAGATCTCTTATATCATTCCATTTAGGGCTGGTGGGGGTGCCGATCGAACAGCCCGTTTATTGAAGCCCTATTTGGATAAACACTTTGGGGTTCCATTGGTTATACAAACTTTACCCGGTGCTAGCGGTGCTATTGGCTGGACCGAGTTCGTTAACTCCGAGCCAGACGGCTATACAACTTGCCTTGTGACTTGGCCAATCCTCTATCAAACGATCAGGTTTAAGAAACCGCGTTATAAAAGCTCAGATTTTGTAAATATCGGAGGGATTAATGATGATCCCATGCTTTTCATCCGCCACAAAGATTCCAAACATAAATGGAACACTTTCAAAGATTTTGTTGAAGCTTGCAAAGCAGAACCTAATAAATACCGGTTATGCATGACAGGACCTGCTTCCCCCCATAATCTTGCTGCCTACGCTGCTATGGATGCATTTGACATAAAATTTGTTGTTGTTAATGTTGCGGGTGGTTCGGGGGAAGCAATGTCAATGCTCGCAGGTCAGCATGTAGATGCCATGGTGAGTCCTGCGCTGGCATGCTACGGCCTCAGAGACAGTGCTATATGTTTTGGAGTTTTTAGTGATCGGGAAGTGCCAAATATGTGGCCGGAAGGGAAACCCATATCTGAAACAATGGGTATTAAGCTCCCCAACATAAGCATTCCTCGAGGTTTTGCCACTCATGCAAAAGTGAAAGAGCAATATCCAGCGCGTTATCAATGGCTGGTGGAGAAGTTCAAGGCAGCGGCAACAGAACCTAGCCTTATCGCAGAAGTAAAGAAAAAAGGGATGAGTGATGTCATGTTCTGGTACCCTCCCGAGAAGTTGAGGGAGAGGGCTCAGACCCTCATGGATCTTGTAGACAAGTATGCTTTCTTATTCGAGGCTAAGAAGAAGTAATAGATTCTTTGCGAATACTCCGTTGTGGTTGCCATAGAACTTATGGCGCATCCCCGGAAGAAAGAGCCATTTGAAGAAGAGACGAATTAGTGAAATTTTTTGGAACAAACAACGGGAACAAAGCATTTCGGAGAGTTTTGTTTTTGGAACCAATTTCTTGAGAGACTCCAATTTCTTGAGTGTTCAGGAGCACCATGAAAAAAGGTGACCTTTTTATGTGCTCTCTTTACGGGCACCCCCTTATTGTGTCATTGCACTATCCATGGAAAAGCGTTATTATTCCATGGGTAATTATTACTATCATCTTTTTTCTGGTGCTCACTTTTCTTCTCATTGGATTTCTGAAATGGGCACGAAGGGATTCTCAATCTTCACGTCCGCATTGTAGACGAACGACAGTACGCGATAAATAGTTAAGGCTTCCATAGTTACGCAACGTTTTGATTCTTTTTGACAGAATATTTTCATATTTCATACTCGCAAAATCGATGGGATCTCTTGCCACCAATATGATCATAGTTATTGGCTTGATGCGTTTGCTGTAGGTAGGCTGGCGTGAGACACTGATCGCTGGCTCCGGCCTTACCAGAATCCTTCATTTCTTTTTTAGGGAGTATCTCCATGCTCCTTTCCCAAAGTGTGTGGAGAAATCTTATTTTTCTTATTAGGGAGTTTAAATGATATTTGATACTAAGATGGTTCTGGAAGGGATAGACATACTTCTCTCTTTCCAAAATATCTTGTTCATCACCCTTGGCTTGCTTGTTGGAATCATCGCCGGAGCCCTTCCTGGAGTATCAGGTGCTGTTGGTTTGGTAGTTCTGTTGCCACTCACTTATAGCATGAAATCGGAAAGCGCCATTATAATGTTGATAGCGGCATATTGCGGGGCACAATTTGGCGGGTCAATTCCTGCTATCTTGATTAGGACACCAGGTACTCCAGGGGCGGCTGCCACGTGCTTCGATGGATACCCCATGACCCAAAAAGGTCAATCTTTTAAAGCCATTATTACAGCGGCGGTAGCATCCGCTTTTGGCGGATATTTCAGCGCACTTGTTCTGATTTTTTTCGCACCTTTTGTCTCTTATTACGCTGTAAAGTTTGGACCGGCTGAAATCTTCTTGGTGGCAATATTCGGCCTAACCGTTCTTGGAAGTGTAGGCGCAGATGATGTGGTCAAGGGACTAATGGCCGGCGCTTTCGGCCTTTTATTAGGAACCATAGGGATGGAATATAACCTCGGGTTCGAGCGCTTCAGCTTCAATATTTATACGCTCTATGACGGCATCCCCCTCATTACAGCCCTCATTGGCCTACTAGCTTTTTCTGAAACCATCAGTCTGGTACAACGTCAAAGCGTACTCAAAGATATTAAGTTCCTTGAAGAATTGACAAAAATGGACTTTACTACAATGAAGCGCGACATTAAGGATGTGCTTCGATTTCCTGTTGATCTCGTTCGTGCCAGCACGATAGGAACCATTATCGGAGCAATCCCAGGAGAGGGCGCCGCGGTCGCAAACTTCGTCTCATATGATCAAGCTAGGCGATATTCTAAGCAATCCAAGCTCTTCGGAACAGGCATAATTCAAGGGGTCATAGCCACTGAGGCTGCTAACAACTCCGTTACGGGTGGGGCATGCATCCCTACATTTAGCTTGGGTATCCCGGGCAGTGCTTCCACTGCTATCCTGCTGGGTGTATTGATGATTCATGGACTGCTGCCTGGCCCCGGGCTATTTCACCGCAGCGGTAGTATTATGTATGCAATACTGATCTCCTTATTTATAACAAATACGCTCATGCTCGGTTTGGGGCTTTTTGGCGCCCGTTTCTTTGCAAAAGTAATACTTATACCCACACGAATCCTGGTACCCATAGTTTCTATTATTATGGCGGTAGGATGCTACCTCATGCGCAATAACGAGAATGATATCCTGCTTATGCTGATTTTCGGCCTTCTGGGCTATTATATGCAACGCCATGGCTACCCGCCTGTCGCTGCTGTGGTGGGGTTGATACTTAGTCCCATTGCTGAGAAAAATGCTATTTATGCCCTATCCATTTCCCGAGGAAGCATATCAATTTTCTTCACGTCGCCCATCGCCATAAGCATGTGGGCGTTGATCATTTTCTCTTTAGCGATTCCAGTCTTAATTAAGAAGAGGGTAACACTTTAGCGCTTTGAAAAAAGCTCTTTGAAAACTGAATAAAGAA
>CAZTAS010000284.1:0-7274 GCA_964611635.1 uncultured Thermodesulfobacteriota bacterium | reverse complement strand
CCTTATGGAAACATCTTAAAAAAATGGATTTGGTCTTAAAAAAGCCTCGCCCTGTTGCACGGTGATGTGGGAGGGCGAAGGTTGCAAGACCTTCCCCTATCCCGATTAATCTTTAGTGGATTGACTTTCCCCTTTACACAAACAGTTCCAGGCATAGTTCCAGCTGGGCATGGCTGCCTTACGCCATATCATGAACAAGAGCACCACTAGCAATATCATTCCGGCAACATCGCTAGGCACATGTGGATATAATAGCATTAACCCACTCAGAATAAAGAACAACCGATACACGAATCCTGCCCTTATTAATATCCATCCTTCTATGCCGATGGCAAATGCACTCACACCTAATATAGATGTAAATATTGTAAAAACAATCTTTGTGAATGAGCCAGAAAGGAGAAGGGCGGGTTGGTAGACAAACATGAATGGAATAATGAAAGCAATGCTTCCAAGCTTCACAGCAGTAATGGCGGTTCGAAATGGACTATCCCCTGCAATACCGGCAGCAGCATAAGCAGCGATTGCTACAGGTGGCGTTATTGTAGAGACCGCAGCAAAGTACAATATAAACAAATGGGCTGCAAGAACAGAGATTCCCAGCATGACAAGTGCTGGACCTGCAAGAATTGCTGTCAGGATGTAGGCGACAGGGGTTGGCATCCCCATGCCTAAAATTATACAGGATATCATTGCGAATATTAGGCTGAGAAACATACTGCCACTCCCAATCGACATGACCAAGCTAGTAAATTTTCCTCCAAGTCCCGTGGCCACTATAACCCCAACCACAATTCCTGCGGTTGCGCAAGATGCCATGATAATGACCGCGCTTTTCGCCCCACCTATGAGTGATTCAACTATCTTCCTAATACCCATGCGGGTATCTGGTCTGAACCAGCTCACAGCGACTGTTGCAATTAATGCAATTAGACCCGCTCTTGCAATTGTATAGCCCATAATGAGGACCAATACAATCAGAATAAGAGGAAGCAAGAAATGCCACCCTCTACGCATTACGGGTGCCAGCAATGGCAGTTGGCTTTTTGGTAATGCTTGAAGGCCCTTGGAGACCGCTCTCAAATGTACCATCAGGAAAAGTCCGAGATAGAAAAGCAGAGCGGGCAATATCGCTGCTTTTATTATAGATAAATAAGCTATGCCCGTGATCTCCACCATAAGGAATGCTGCCGCATGCATCACAGGGGGCATATACGCACCACCCAGTGAAGCGACGGACTCAACGGCTCCAGCAAAGCAAGGATGATATCCGATTTTCTTCATAAGCGGGATTGTGAAGTTGCCAGTCGTGACAACATTCGCCGTAGGGCTACCTGAGATCGAGCCGAAAAGCGAACTCGCGATAATTGCAATTTTGGCGGGCCCTCCAACTGAAGCGCCTGCAACCGCCTTAGCAAAATCTATGAAGAAATTGGCTGCGCCTGATTTCAAAAGGAATGCCCCAAACAGCACAAAGATGAAGACAAAGTTTGCTGAGGCTCCTATAGGTGCCGAAAAGATACCGTTCGTAGTGAAAACTAGTTCGCTCAAAAGTCTTGCCAAGCTTATTCCGGAATGGGCAACCTTTGCCGGCAAGTACGGGCCTATAAATGGATATGTCAGACTTAATCCTGCAACTATGATTAGAGGCCACCCGGTCATTCGTCGGGTAAGTTGTATAATCAACGCTATAGTAGTCAGGCTAAAAAACCAGTCGTAACCCGTAAACGGGTCTATTGTCCAGCGTGTGATGATTCGGTCTAAATCATAGAAAATAAAAATTCCAGCACTCAGAGCTATTAAAGCCAGAGCCAGGTCACAGAGAAGCCCCCTCCTACCCTTTGACTTATTAGCAAGTCCTGTATCGAGCAAACCTAATGCGAGCAAAGAAGTCACATGCACTGATCGATGCATCAGTGGTTCACCATAGCCAAAATATGCAGTATAAACATGATATAAAGATATAGTGATAGCAAGGAAACCTATGACTTTCGATATGAACCAGCGCAGATTTTGCTCACTTGCCAAAGAAACTCCCCTACGGTAACTTAGTAGTCGTTCAGTATTTTTTGCGCTACCGAACTAGCTCAAACTATAAGCTCTATAAATATGGACAAACGTATCCTTCTGCACTCGCTAGCCAATCTTACCCCTCAAAATTGGCTTGCGATATTTTGAAATTCACACGATGTATACTTCAAATTATAAACAATATGGCTATGGCTCGCTTTCTGATAATACTCTATACCACAAGCATACTAAAGTCTTCGCCTGAAGGCGAGAGTTGTTCTTCCATTCTCCGAATGGGGACAATAGTGATTTATTAAGGGGAGTATGAAATTGTTTGCATTTTAAGTCCTGACAACCTTCCGAATTTCCAAATTCGCGCAAATCAAATCAGAATCCAAGTGCAAACTATTTAATGCACTGCGTAATATCAATCCTTAATCCTTGATTAATCCTGCTTCTCTGTAATAACGTTTTGCCCCCGGATGTATCGGAACATCACTTACTTTCACAAGGCTCTTGCCTGAAGCTTCCTTCAACGTTTGATGGAATCCACGAAGATAGTCGATTTGCTTGTGAAGCGCCTTTGCCAGGGAGTAAGCAACATCATCCGGTAGATCACTACTGGTAATCATTAGTACTATGCTACAGATTGTCGGAATGTCTTCGTTCTGGAAGGTGTAAGTATTTGCAGGTATTACGCATCGAGTGGTTCCATACTTATTGTTAACCAATTTTGCCACATGGTCGTCAATTGGCAGAAGCCTGACACGCCTGACAGTTCCCAAGTCTACTATTGACGCATGAGGAATCGTCATTGTGCCTGCTGATGCATCGAGGTTCTTGTCTTTTATCATCTCGCATGACTGCGGCATACCAAGGTGATATATACGTCCGCCCCACTTCTCTATATCCTCAAACTTGAAGCCGTAACCCTCGAATATAGCCATGTTCAACATCTCGAAAAGGGTGCCCTTCTTATGAGTGCTAAACCTCAAGGGATACTTTTTGTCCCGTATATCAGCAATACTGCGTATCCCCGTTGCTTCTGTAATGACAAAGTTGTACTTGCCATCAAATATTCCAGCAATCGCCCTCAATTTATCAGATTTAGTCTTGTAGGGTGGCTCTCCGTGCATGGCTTGCAGAACAGTCGTTACCTCGGATATGGATAGATCTACGTCACCGATATGTGTTCTTACCGGATTCTCGGGGGCCACGCTGGGTAACACCGTAATCACTGACTTTGGAAACTCACGTCTGATAGCTTCGGCAAGGCCCTCACCGATTGTCATCCACCCGCCTCCTGCAACACTCGTAGCAAAATCAAGTCTAAAGCTATCAGCACCCTGCTGTTGGGCCATGCCTTTAATAGGCACCAATATTAATAATATGAGCGTTATCAGCCCAACATTGCGCCAAAGGAACTTTCCCAACTTCTTCATGGTTGTCCTCCTCCTTAATTATTTTTAGTCTTTTGATTTAGTCTTTGATTTGGACTCTTACTCCTCATTAGTTGCTACCTAAAATATACTCTCCTGACACCAGCCCCTCCAATCACCTCCTTTAAAGCTTCCCACTCCAGAAAGTCTGCGTGGTAAACACAAAGCGCTTCCACTGTGCGACGCACCATATCTCCTTCTAGTGAATGTACGGCGATAATATGTACTAAGTCCTCTGGAAGTCCAGCCTCGAAGGCAAACCAAGTGCTTTTCCAAGGATGCCGCACACGCGTACGTACACCATCTTTTAAAAACAGTTTGCCCACGTCGTGAAGCAGCGCTCCAGCAATTACATAGTCAAGATTAATATCATACCCCTTCTCCTCCCGTAACAGTTCAGCAAGAGTCTTAGACATGCGAGTAACTACTCTGGTATGCTTTGCAAGTTTGTTCCCTTGACAAGATGCTGGGGAGTGTCCGGCCTCTTCAAGATAGGGAAAAGACTCCAGATCATCCACTTCAGCAAGTTTCATAGCACGTTCCCAAATCTCAATCACTTTTGCGCGCAAACCAGCATCTAGGATTTCATTAATTTGTGGAAATACTGTTTCGACCTGACTCATAACAACCCTCCCTTTCCCCCTTTTTATACTAAAGAGGTTATATTACTGGGAGCATGAAATTGTTTGCATTTTATATGTGGGCAACCGCATAGATTTTCGCTTGTCTGTAAAATCCGACGAGAATCGAAGTGCAAATATTTTACTGCCCTGAGTAATAACTTTTATAGGGTTCTCAGTAGTGGCCGTGTAGACGAGGAAAATTGCTTTTCCCTGCCTCCCACATATCTGGACGCGCCTGATTAAAACATCCGACTCCTCGTGTCATGGACTCGGTGCGCAACCTTGGCGATGATCATCTATCTGAGTTCAAAAAAACTGATATTTTTATTACCGACTTATTACCGAAAAAAAATTATTTGTCAAGAAAAATTTTACCTCGCCCACCCCCATTTTTTTATTGACTGTATGTGTATAATATAATCGGGATAGGGGAAGCTCTCGCAACCTTCGCCCTCCCACACCACCGTGCATAAGGGTCCGTACACGGCGGTTCATATAGTCTTAGCTAAAGATTCGTACTGATTGATGAGGCAAAGGAGACCTCTTTGAGCAAAGAAACGGTTCGGCATTGCTACCTTAACGGATTTCATGTTAGCCATGACCCATGGACCTTTACGGGAGCCCGCTACAGGCCGGGCGCCCCTGTCGCTGACGCCAAGAGCTCGAAGTCCTTTATAGCGAGTATGACAGTTGTTGATCCACTGCTTCATGACAAAACATCGCAATCTGCGGAGAATCCAGCTGTCCAGGTCTTTGAGCACTGTTGGCGTTTCAATCAGCTTGTAGTAGCCGAGCCACCCTCTCAAATATTCACTTAGCTCTTTGATAACTTGCAGCAGGCAGATACCCCTGGAGCGGCGCGTGATCTTCTTGATTCGGTATTTGACACTCTTGAGAGCTTTATCGGAAAGCTTGATCTTAAGGGGCTTGCTTGAGGTGAAGCTGAATCCCAGGAATTTCCGTTCCTGAGGTTTGTCCACTGCGCTCTTCTGGGGGTTGATCTTGAGCTTCAGCCTCTTGGCCAAGAAACGCTCGACGGAGTCCATGACTCGCCTGCCCAAACGCTCAGACCGAACATAGATGTTTACCGTCATCTGCGTGGCGGCAAAACTTATGACGCCCGCCTGAAGGTATAACCGAATCAGTCGCAAGATACGCTTATCCGCGATCCGTTTGGCAATCCTTCCCATAAGGATGTCATGGTTTATCCGGTCAAAGCACTTCTCCAGGTCTATATCCACGACCCACTCGTAGCCCTCTTCTATGTATTGCCTGGCCTGTCTCACAGCCTGATGGGCACTGCGACCAGGCCTGAAGCCATAACTATGGGCTGAGAACGTAGGGTCATATATCAGGTTGAGGACTTGAAGGAGCGCCTGTTGGATAAACCGATCCACTACGGTGGGGATTGCGAGCATTCGGGTGCCACCTCCAGGTTTTGGTATCAGCACCTGCTTGAGCGGCTGCGGCTTGTATTGCCCCTGCAGTAACTGCCCACGGATCTCTGGCCAGTGGACTTTTAGATAATCCTTAAGCTCATCCGCTGTCATTCCGTCTACTCCGGGGATGCCTTTGTTCGCGCAAACCCGCTTCAATGCCTTCTTGAGGTTCTCTCTTCGGACCACCTCCTCCATCACTGCGCTCTTTATGGGTTCGGTTCTATCAGATTTCGCCGTCACTTGACACGCCGAACCCCCTTCCCCGCGGGTTTCACCCTTGGAGCGTAAAGGTCGGTCCCATTCAAAATGGAGTTGCTGTGCCACCATGACAAAGAATCCTCAAGTCCTCCCCACCGACTACATGTTCGGCCCTTCAGACTGGCCCTCAGTCCCACTATGGCCTCTGCTGACTTCTGCACATCCCTCAGGATTCCTTGCGAAATCCATAGTCCTAAAAGGACAGACCTGCAGATCTCCCCGGGTAAGGGTAACTGCCTCCACTCCACATCCGCCGCATTTACTGGGGCACCGCTTGATGGCTATGGGCTTTGTCCTGTCACGTAGACTCACCCGAATACCACAGCCTCTTATGCGGTTCGTGTTCCTCGGATCAGAGTTTTGCCGTCGGCTTCCTTCAGACCCCACCTCGCGGTGGACACCCTTGCCATTGGCTAACAGTTTCCGCCATCAGGACCTGCAGGGGACTTTAACCCCTAGGCCGTTACCCATGCCGGGCACACGTGAAGAACCCCGTGCTTTCGCCCGGGGTATCCAGGGTTGTCTTCTCATGAATGGATCAACCAGAGCATCTGGTGCAACCCGGATGAGCTGCGCGACCTTGTGAACATATTGGACAGCTTCAATGAACCAGCCCAAAGCAATGAGAAGGTCCCGGCTTCAGGGGCCTCACCTTGTCCATACCCTATTATCAACAATCCAGCCCAGGTCTCTTCCAAAGGGAAAAGCTTATAAACCCATCCATATTCCCACTCCCCCATAACAACACCATTACAGAGTCTCGCACTGTCCGGGTCTTTCCCAATGCGGAAATGAAAGGAAAATGAGAGGTGCTTAAATGCGGCATCGCCATGTCGTGGAATGCCTGCTTCAGAATCGGCCTATTATATTTTTTACCAGGACACTCTTTCGGAAAAGACGCTCCAGTTGATTGGGAGCAAACTCACTGCAGCGCTATCCATCGAGGGGCAGTTCAGTAAAGAGGGATTGATGGCCATGACCTCTGGTGAGGATATGTCCGTGGCCTTGGCAAAGGCGCTGGTTGACGGTCTTGAGGGTGAAGGTGTTGAGCAGATATGGAAAAGCATCAATGAGGCCAACAAGAGGCCCGGGCAGCCCCAACAGACTATTGAACCAGTTGAAGAGAATAAAAAAGACGAACAGGAAAGGACTGAGCCAATAGAAGAAATAAGGGATGTGCCGCTGGACCCGGAGAGAGTCGTTTTCGTGGACTTTGTGACCTTTCTGGGAAGGCGTAAAAAAGTGGAGAGAAAGGCCATGAAGGCTCAAGAGCTGGATCAGGCGATAGAGGGAACAAAGACGGTGGCACAGTTGGCGCTTTTTGGGTAATGAGGCTAAGGAGAGGCTTCGTTGAGGGGCCTCTCCTTTAATCCAATCTTCTTAGAGCGGGTGTGATATACTCCTATCAATTACAGAAAGGAGCACAAGGTAATGAAAAAGATAATAATATTGGTTCATCCGGTTCTTGCGTACTTTAGGTCTTGCACAGAAGTGGACAATCAGGT
>CAZTAS010000283.1:0-7283 GCA_964611635.1 uncultured Thermodesulfobacteriota bacterium | reverse complement strand
AATCATACCCCATAGTATATTATGTTACGCTTAATATGTCAAGTAAGTACTAGTTCATTTTTTTCTTGACAACACGTTATTGATTTATTTATTTATAAATTTGGTCAGCAACCTGTTAAGACGGAAAAAATGGGAAAAGCAGTTGCAGCTTTACTGATTTGTCTATTGATTTTAGGCTCGGCCTATTCAGTCAGTTCCGGAAATATTTCGTACTGCCCCATCATGGGAAAAAGCGCCGGGGCCCCTCATGGTGATTGCCATCCATCCAGAGAGATGGCGGAATGCTTCTGCAAGAGCTCCCCCAACCATTGGTATTCGGCCAATGTGAATAATGAGAGATTCTACCTCCTCTCGTCCGCTCCTGCAGCCCGCCAGCCCGAGATTGATTGCTCCAAGAGCCTGGCGTTTCGTACAGCCATTGAAGTTTCAGTTCGGATGACCGATGTCCCTGCCTATTTAATCAATGTCTCTTTCTTGCATTGAACTCGTCATTTTTCATTATCTCCAGAACCAACCATTGCTGTCCCAAGCCTTTCTGTGGGCATGCTTTCAGTCTCACGGCTATTATTGATAGTATAACTGATGAGTCGCCCAGGGTCCCCTGGGCACAGGGAGGAAACAAATGGGAAAAGAGAGAAAAGGGCCGAGTCGAAAGGAATTTCTGAAAGCTTCCGCTGTTGGCATAGGGTTAGCAGCGGGGCTGGCATCCTTTCTGTCCGCGAGAACATTGAGGCAGCGGTGAAAGGTGGGCTTTCATAATAGACCTCGACAGGTGTATCGGCTGCAAGGCCTGTGCTATCGCATGCAAGACCGAGTTGGACACACGCCTTGGGGTGTTGTTCTCTGGATCTTCCTATTCGGAAGGAGCTACTGGTTCTGCTCAAAGAAATCCACAAGCATTTCGGCGTGACCACCCTTCATGTGACTCATGATCAGGAAGAAGCTTTCATCCCAGGGGATGTTGTATCTGTTTTCATAGAGGGAAAAATCGAGCAGACTGGAAGGAGAAACAGAGTCTATTTCTTCCCCCGTACACGCAGGATTGCCGTCTTTACTGGAATGGAAAACATCTTCGATGGGGAGGTTGTAAAGATAGACCCGGCAAAAAAAGAAGTGCATATTCTGCATAAAGGCCTTGTGTTCAAGGCTATGTATGACAAAAAGATTCCCCGGGGAAAGCTATATTTCGGAGTCAGGGCTGAGGAGGTTATGATTTTAAAGGAGCATCGCCTTCTGCCCGAAAAAATAAAGGACGAGAACCTCTTTTCTGTATCAGTAACCCGCGCAATCGAGAAAAACTTCACCCATACGCTGGAATTCATGGAACTTAATAGTAAAATTCCTTTCATTGCAAAAATCCCCAATTCTGTATTTCGTAAGCTGCAATGCAAAATTGGTCAGCACAAAAGGATTTTTATTAGGAAGAAAAATATCTGCCTAATGGAAGATTAACTTCCGGCAGGGGCCCGTGTTTACTATTATATCTCTTAATCTTCTCGGGAGAAATACATGCGAGAGCGAGAGCATGAGGATCAAGAATGTTGTATGGCTACAACGGCGAGTAAAGATTTTATGCGGCCAGCTAATAAAAGGGTCTTCCAATGAGAATTGAAAAGAGAGGGAATGTTCGATACGCCATGGTTATAGATCTTCGCCGCTGCATTGGATGCCATAGTTGCTCCGTGGCGTGCAAGGCTGAAAATGAAGTGCCGCTTGGCGTTTTCATGAGCTGGGTAAAAATCATCGAAAAAGGGCGCTATCCGAATGTCAGCAAATCCTTTCTTCCTTCCCTTTGCAACCACTGCGATAAGCCTATTTGTTTAATCAATTGCCCGGTGGATGCTACTTGGCAGAGGTCCGACGGGCTGGTTATGGTGGACCCTCATCGATGTATTGGATGTAAGTATTGTATTGCGTCCTGCCCATATGATGTTCGATACGTGGATCCCTTGAAAAAGATCGTTCAGAAATGCCATTTTTGCTTTCATCGCGTGGATGTCGGCCTTGCGCCTGCTTGTGTGGAGACCTGCCTTGGTAGGGCTCGGATATTCGGCAATATTCTTGATCCCAATAGTGAAATATCCACTGTTCTATCCAAAAACCCGGTTCAGAGCCTAAAGCCTGAGATGGGAACAATCCCTCATGTTTTTTACATTAACGCGGATCACGATGTAATGGATCCCATGAAGGGATGGGAAAAGTGGATGCGTGAAAGAGGGTGGAAATCTTATCATGGAAGTTAATATTTTCTACAATGTTCCGCATTTTCGACCCTTGGGAATACCCATTGCCTTTTATTTTTATCTTACGGGTTTAAGCGCGGGTTCTTTTGTCATCTCCGTTGTTTCACTTATTCTGGGCAAAGTGGAATATAAAGCCCTTGGTAAGATCAGTGCGGTGCTGGCGCCTCTTCTTCTTGCCTTGGCTCCAACAACTCTTATCATAGACTTGGAGCAACCACTTCGATTCTGGTATTTATTTCTCTATCTCAACTTCACTTCTCCCATAACTTATGGTTCTTTTCTCCTGACTGCTTATCCCATCCATAGCCTGATCTACGCATTCTTCATCTTTCGCGGGAATGTAAAAATGGCCAAGATTCTTGGGAGCTTTGGCATTCCTCTGGCCCTGGCTACACATGGCTATACCGGGTTCATACTGGCACTGGGCAAAGGCAGGGCGCTTTGGAGTACAGCCTTGATGCCCACATTATTCATTGTTTCCGCAATGGTTTCCGGCATAGCGCTCGTGATATTGATCGCAGTGATTCGCAATAGACTGTTTATGAAAAATAAGCCCGCAGAAGAGATAGAGAAGGACAAAAATCTGATTATTGGACTCGGCAAAATCTTAGGAGCAACTATATTGACAGATTTATTTCTTGTCAGCAACGACATTCTTGTGCTTTTAACGGCAACGCAGGAAGAATACCATGTAGCCCATTTGATCCTTTTCGGCGATTTCGCACTCCTTTTCGTAGGGGTAGAGATTTTTTTTGGCGCAATCATTCCACTATTTTTGATATTCATACCCTACACGGGCAAACGCCTGATTTTTCAGTTTATTGCGTCTGTGTTGGTTTTGATAGGTATTTTCGTCATGCGAGTGGTGGTTGTCCTTGCAGGACAAAGTATACCTTTACATTAACATAAGTTATTTATAAATTTCCATTTCCAACGGCTTTTTCGAGCCTAAATTAAGGAGATCCCATGAGATTCACAAGAAGAGATTTCCTCAAATGGGGTGCGTATATTTCAGCGGCAGTAGCTACACTGGCCCGCCCTATTGCACAGGGTTCCCGAGCCATGGAACTCTTGATGGGGGGTGTGGGAGTCAGCAGGACGACAGAAAAGAAAAGACTCGCTGTTCCAACTACATGTCTCCAGTGTTACGCCCGTTGTGGAATCACTGGATATTCGGAGTATGGCCGTTTGCGCAAGATAGGAGGAAATCTTGCACATCCCAACAGCAGGGGGAAGCTCTGTGCCAAAGGCCAGGCCGGTATCAATTTTCTCTACGATCCGGGAAGGATATTGAAACCACTCCGCAGAAAAAGTGATCGGGGATCCGGACAATGGCAAAAGATCTCATGGGAAGAAGCATGGAAAGAAATATCCGAAAAGCTTGGGAACCTCCGATCCAAAGGCCTGGCCGCAAAGCTTGCTATCCTGAGCGAGAGAGACATTACTACGGGTAATATTGCAAAGCGGTTTCTCAACGCTTATGGATCTCCCCACCTTTTGGGCGACAGTCACCTGAGCGGACTTAATAAGAGGCTGGCTCTTGAGATGACCATGGGCTTTGGAGTGGAAATTAATGATGTGGCTTATACCCAATATATGCTGAATTTCGGAGCGAATCCATATGAAGCGAATATATTGCGCACCAGTTTTGTTCAACGCATCATAGAAGGTCGGCAAGAACGTGTTTTTGACAAGATGGTTCATATGGGTGCGAAGCTGGTGACTTTCGACGTTCGTCTCTCCCAAACTGCCGGCAGAAGCGACGAATGGCACCCCATCTTCCCTGGCACGGATGCGACTATTGCTTTGGCCATGGCAAACGTAATCATGCAGGAGGATCTTTATGACAAGGCGTTTCTCAAAAAATGGTTAAACTATCCCATCCAGGAACTAAAAAATCACCTGGCACAGTACAGTCCTGAAATGGCTCACAGGATCAGTGGCGTGAGTGCAGATATAATCCGACGGCTCGCAAGGGAATTTGGTTCAATCAAACCAGCTAATGCTATCACTTCCGGGGGGCTTTATAAACATGTGAACGGTTTTCAGAATGAACGAGCTGTTCTTTTATTAAATATTATTACCGGAAATATTGACAATAAGGGAGGGTTTTGCCTTCCAAAGAACTATGAACTGATGGAACCTGAGCCAAAGCCCAAAGAATTAGTTCCCGATGTCTCAATTTCAAAAGCGGGATCACTCTTATCCCAGCACAATGGCCATTCCATTATGCAAGCCATCCAGGAAGGCACTCTGGAGCTGGAAGCCCTCATTATATATATGGCCAACCCGGTATACTCCTTCCCCCACAATGAACAAGTGAAAACAATATTGAAGGACAAGAAGAAATTGCCTTTTGTCGTGGTTATGGAGTCTCACATGAGCGAGACCGCAGCCATTGCGGATTTAATTCTTCCGGCAGCCACTTATCTTGAAAGATGGGAACTGGAATCTCCTCCTTCCTTCGAAATGATCCCGTTCGTAAGCCTGCGCCAGCCTGTTGTCAAACCCTTAGGTGAATGCATGGCCTACTCAGACATATTAACTGAGCTGGCAAAACGCTTGGGCGATGACGTTGGCCGTTTTTTTCCTTTCCGTAATGCAGAGGATTATGTCTCTTATCAAATCCAGAACATACCCAAACTTGTGGATGCAGGCGGCATTGACCATCTGCGAGAGACAGGCCTCTGGATCGACCCAACACATTCTCCACGCTACCAGACTTATATGAGAGGAGGTTTTCAAACGCCTTCAAAAAAAATAGAAATTTATTCGATCCGATTGAAACAGAAAGGTATCTCGCCACTGCCGGAATATGTGCCTATACCAGATCACCAATCTCTGAAGTCGGACGAATTGATTTTAACCACCTTCCAATGGAATACTCACACACATTACAACACTGCCGGTTGCATGTGGCTCGCCGAAATTACCCACGAGAATGCCATGTGGATCCATCCTGAAACGGCAAGAAGCCGGGGAATTAAGGATGGTGATCGTGTCAGCCTGCGCTCCAAGGCGGGAATCATCGAGACCAAAGTTCGTGTAACATGGGGCATACACCCTAAAGTTGTTGCTCTTTCTGACAGCTGTGGGCATTGGAAATATGGGGGAGTTGCGCAAGCAAGGAAATTTAAAAGCTATAACCCAAACACTCAATTGATCTGGTGGGAATCCGAGGGGAACGGAGTCCATCCCAATGCGATAATACCGGTTCAAATTGACCCGGCCAGTGGCGGACAAGGATGGATGGACACGGTGGTTACCATTAAGAAGTTACTTTAACCTTTGATCTATGACAAATTGATGACTATGCTCGAGCTTCTTACGAAACAGAATTATCGTTATCTTTTTTTTGTAGGAATTTTTCTAATACTTGGCACTTTGGTGGGGTTTGCGGCCTTGGAAAAATATGTGACAGCCAAACCCGGATTCTGTCTGACTTGTCATATTAATCAAAGTCATTCGAAATTCAGTGAGCCGTCCAAAGTTCACCCGAAGATTGATTGCGCTGAATGTCACGCAACCCATGCGGAATGGATTCCTCGCGATTTTTCAGCCGGCGATACACGAGTTAACGATAACTGTAAGCGTTGTCACAAGAATATCCTCAGCGAGGATTCTTCCACTTTTAATTCAAATATTAAAAAAATCATCATACCTCATAAAAAACATGTCCTGGAAATTGAAACACCTTGTACAACCTGTCATGCCAACATTTACCATGACAAGCAATCACCTATTACAAATCGACCCCGAATGGAATTTTGCTACAACTGTCACACTACCGATGAGAAATGCTCAACCTGTCATCCCCAAGGAACTGTGGAACTGCCTTTGAGCAAGACTATTCATCGCTCTGAATGCGCCCAGTGTCATCCCGGTTATCAAGATAAGAAAATCAACATTTTCAATGTCCAATTCCTGCATAAAAGGCATTTCCATCGAGTTGCAAGTTGTGATATTTGCCATAGCAATGCCATGAAACACGGAACAATTAATTTAGAGCGTGAAAATTGCTTGAAATGCCATCATAAAACTGTGCGAGAGGTTTTTAAAGTTGAATGTAAAGCCTGTCATCGGGTTCAACTTGCTTTCATGAATGGTTCTGCCTATGCTTTAATGGTGGTTTCACCAGACCCTATGGCAGGCGAGGTCTCCTGTGAAGACTGTCATAAAGGGATTGAAGAAAAACATGATATTGAAAAACTAAAACAATCTTGCGTTGAATGTCACGACGAAGAATACGCAAGAAAAATCGATCAGATTGGAGCCAGCATATCCAAGGAATTGGCCCAGACTCTTAGCCGAATTGACGAAGCTCGCTCCTCGATACAAGTCCTAGACCCTATGAAAAAAGAGGCTTCCGAACGATTGTTGAAGGAATCATCCGAGATTACCCGCATCCTTCTGACAGATAAAAGCTCTGGGATGCATAACTCCAAATATGCATATAAATTGCTTGAGAAGACCAATGAGATCCTTGATAGACTTGATAAATAAGGAGTCTTAAGATCCATTATTAAACTGGATTCCGCAAAAGCAGTTAAAATTCATGCTGAACAATTAGATTGAGTTCAAGTTACTCATGTTAACAATAACTTAATAGGCTTCGGACTCTTGATACATAGTGCATTATTAACGGGGTGATGATATGGAAAAAAAGGAGAATATCCATAATGAGTTAAAGACTTCCCTATTAATCACTTATACCATCGGAACACTATTGATTTTCATCGGGGCCTTCATTTTATATTATACCATTATACATAAAGGGAACGACCGATATATGTAATCATGTTTATTGAAATCTTGGCTCTCGTCCAAATAATAACCGGCTTTTTCATAATTAAATGCCGCTCATGGGCTTGCACGCTTGCCATAGGTTTAATCAGTCTCAATACCCTTTTTTTCATAGCGCTGTTCCTAAGTGAAAACAGTAAGTTAGGGGTTATCATGACTTTGTGTGTTGCATTTGTTGTTATATATTATCCCAAATTTTGCAGTTGAAAGTCCTTTGCCTCTACGACCTTGATTTTT
>CAZTAS010000282.1:0-7307 GCA_964611635.1 uncultured Thermodesulfobacteriota bacterium | reverse complement strand
CTCAAAATCATGGCTATTCATGAGACAAAGTACGCTTTAGTCGGATGAACCATAAATGACTGTATCGCAGAAGCCATTTTAAAAGTCAAGAGAAAAGATGGTTGAAGATTACCGATTAACCAAACAATACAGCCGCACCATAGAGTACGTTGCCAGCGCATGTTCCCAAGATAACTGAAATTAGGGGAATGACTCCAAAGGCTTGAGCATAGCTGAAAAAGATAGAACCTCTCCCCTGCAAAGACTCTTGGAAGCGTTCTCCGTTGGAATCGTTCAAGGCCACAAGGGGCACTTTGAGTTTTAAAGCTCCGTTGATGGTATCCACAATTTTGCTCCGGTACACCCCTCCTACCGATCCTCCTTTCACAGTTGCATCCTGGGCGTATACGGCGACGACCCTACCCTGTATCTTCCCATAACCTGTGATCACCCCATCTCCCAGAAAACCGGCGTCCTCTTTACTAAAGTTGGAAGGAGCCAACTGATCTAATTCCGCAAAGCTTCCAGGGTTTAAAAGCCGATCGATTCGTTCCCGAGCCAAAAGCTTTCCCTTCTGGCTGTGCTGAAGGATCTTGGTCTCACCGCCTCCTTTTCTTGTTTCTTCCTGGAATCGGAACAGTTTCTCTAAAACTTCCTCCATTGCCTTCATTACTCTCACCCTTTTTTAGTAGTCAAACGGGCTTCCATATTAGTCCACTTTTCCCAAATCCTGATCACGGCGCTCGTATCGTTCTGCCCGAACCCTTCTGACCTTGCTAATCGATAGATCTGTTGCGCGAGAGCACCGAAGGGCACTGGAACTTCGGCTCTCCGCGCCACCTCCATAGCAAGATTAAGGTCTTTGTTCATCAGGTCAATGGCAAATCCTGGGTTGAAGTTGCCCGGTAAAACAAATTTGGGAATTTTTATATCTACTGAATAATTTTTTCCTGATCCACTTCTCAGCACCTCCAATAAAACGTCTAAAGGGAGACCGGCCTTCAAACCAAGCATAAAGGCCTCTGAAGAAGCAGATTGCAAGGAGGCAGACAAAAGGTTGTTCACCAATTTGGCAATATTACCATTTCCATGATTCCCCAGATGAAAGATTTTTTTGCCAAGGCAATCGAGAATGGGACGAACCTTTTCAAGGACATCTTTTTTTCCGCCTACCATAATTGTCAAATCTCCGGAGTTGGCTCCCCAGACTCCTCCGCTCACAGGAGCGTCCAACATGTCGATTCCCTTCTCCTCCAATGCTTGGGCAATCAACCGGTTGCTGTAAGGAGATGAGGTGCTCATTTCTATAAGGATGCTCTCTGGAGCAAAGCTTTTTATGATCCCCTGTGGCCCCAGAACTACGTCTTCAACGGCCTGAGAATCGGGCAGCATGGTAATGATACGGTTTACCTTCAAAGCCATTTCTTCGGGAGAATGAGCTTCAACGGCTCGCTCATTAACAAGAGCAGATACCGCCTCCTTCCTTTTATCGAAAACTAGAAGGCTGTATCCGGCTGCCAGCAAGCGACGACTCATGGGGTTCCCCATAGCTCCCAACCCAATAAACCCAAGGATTTCTGTAATTTTGTCCATCATTCCTCCCCATTACTTTGAGGTTTCAACCCAAGTTTGACACAATTTTGCCAGTCGATGGCTTGCTGGACAATGCTTTGTGCCTTCTCCACATTTGCTCCAAGATCCAAGGGTTGAGAGGCCATCTGGATACCTGCAACATGTATTTTCATAGGTCTTGTCCCATTGGATAATCCATTTCTTTCACTTTGCCCATTCACCCTCCAAATGCTTTGTGAGAATAAACTTTCTCTGGGCACAAATTACTATGATTAAAAGCAAACCTGCAATAATGTCCGTGACTAAGCCCGGTTTTTGTATGGATCTAATCCGTCTGCTGCGCACTTGGCATTGACGGTTAATGGCATCCCCATGTCAGCTTCACCTGCTTGAATAAGAAGTGGGTTGACAAGGGCTCCACCGGGAACGATAGTTGTCTTGATGTCAGGTATTTTGGCAGTGTCTTCTTCAGTGAAAGCTGCGCAGACCACATAGAATATTCCGCCGACTCCTCTGGCTGTGATGAGTATATCCTTTTTTTCTTAGGCTGCAAGCAACGGCTGCTCTATCAAGAACAGAATCATCGAAAAAACCAGAAACGAACTGAAAAATCTTATTTTTATGCTTAACCTCTTTTCATTCAAAAAAAATGCAAAAAACAAAATCCCTCCGCCCTTTGGATACAGGCTTATTGAACAGATTCATAAGTTGAATCCAATTTAGTGAATAATGCTTTTAATCTAAGACCAAACTGACCCTAACAGATAAAAAGAATGAAGTCAAATGGATTTTCATTTGTGCATTTGCGTCAAAAGAGCCATTTTTCTCTTCAAGATATCCAGGCACTCTTTATTGGGAAGGTTTAAAGGGTGATAAAGGGGGTACGTCAGAATCCACATAGTGATTTCTAGAGTCGGGATTTAGAGCCCTTTATTTTGCTGCTGTTACACGATTTCTTACCATAGAAATTTTGGGGATTTAGTATTTCATCGTATTGCCATAGATACTTCTTTGTTTCACTGAACCAAACCACCACATGTAGGAGTTATTTGTGGTTCCCAGAGCTTCAAAACTTGATTGAATATTTGTCCATTTATCATATAGCAATGCAAAATGAATAATTAGAAATATTATAGAAGGGGGGAGGGGAGAATCATGTATATTGGCAATTCACTGAATGGCCTGCCTAATATCGCGGTAATTGTGGGTATATTTCTGGCAAGCATATTGCCGCGTTTTATGACTTCCATGTTGGGTTTCGATATCGCCGTTAGGATAAATCTGATCATCTACCTTTTAATTGAGCCTTGCTGGGGTAAGGCCATTTAATAACCGCTACGTTAAAGGACTTTAACTCTATTCTTAAGAAAAATCTGCCATTGCATGGGAGACTCAAAAAAGGCCGTGATGAATTGGAGCATCAATATATTGTGGTAGGAAAAACAAGTGAAAATTAATATACTTCTTGCCAATATCCGGACTTTCCAAAACAGTAAGATATGAAAAGCATATCAAAACCTTGAATCAGATTGAAATGAACGAAATGAGAAAACGCTCTGTCGATTACAAATTGTAATCTTTAGCAGCAAAGAGCATCTCCAGAATAACGCTTTCAGGAAGTAATGCTCTGTGAGGATTTCAGCAACTAATGAGCAAAGCATTGCCAGAACCTGACACTGACTCTTAGCTCAAATCCTGACCTTTACATTCAGTTATCTCCATGTTTACATTGGTCTTTTCACTGAATTCCGGTCTTTTTTTGCGAAAAATATATCCCTGATGAATGCTCTTCTGTTCCTACACTTTCTCATAAGCTTTTTTGTCTCATAACTTCCATCACTGCCGAGACCGAAAGATTTAAATAGTTGAACATATTACTACTTTCCAGAAGCAACATATTGGGTGGAAACAATGCACTTCGGACCATCACAGCCATTCTTGTATACGCGCTACATGGGCGCCAGGCCAATCAATTACTTAGCTCAGGCTCTCACCTACCCTGAACCTTACCACTCTTCTATTGATTCTGCATGCTTGCCTAGCGGAAGCTCTAAGAGCCTATGGCACGACCACGATGAAAAGAGAGCTTGGGCGCCATATGATGGTAATATCGATACTCTCTCTCAAGAGAACAAAACCGATCCCTTGGAGAGGTTCTTTGCCGGCAAGAGAAATTTTCTGCTAAAGAGTGGGAGAGAGATCGTGGGGCTCATCTATGAGAGGGAGCACCTCAAATATCAAAACATCTGCAGAATAGATTATGACGTGTGCAGAACAACGACACTCCTGTTTGAAATCGACCGCTGGCACCCTGGCGTCAATCCCGGCATTGACAGGATACGAACGAACATTGAGCGAGAATTGCTGGCTTTTGAGCGAGAAAAACGGATGGAGGAGGTGGCATGCTGGAGAGATTTCTGCCGCTTGAAGTCCGATCTTCGGGAAGTGACGCGGGAGTTCGAACGAGAGAATCAGAGAGAGGCCCTGATGTCAGGGGGCAAATGAAAATGGAAGTCCAGGAGATATGCAGGAAACTGAAGCCCATTATCGGCGAGAGGGCTGAGCGGTACTGGCTGGCCTATCTGTCGGAGGATTACCGCGGCAAACAGGAACTGGAAATAGCCATCCAGATGCTTGGGGCAAAATTACTTGGGACGGGGATTGAAAGTCCTGATGTCCATCTCTCCGCGCCTCATAGAGAAATCGCCAAAGGCGAATACCCCATGGGAGACGTTGTGTATTGCAACAAATCTTTGCATCTATTCGGCATCAGAGAAAACGAGTGGATCCAACACACCTCAATTTTCGGATGCTCTGGTGCAGGCAAGACGAATACAGTCTTCATCATCATTGAAAACTTTCTCACTCACCAGAAGCCTTTTTTAATATTTGACTGGAAACGAAACTACCGGGACCTGCTTGCCGTGCGCAAGAACGAAATGCTGGTCTACACAGTTGGCAGGCAAACTGTGCCTTTCACGTTCAATCCCTTAATGCCACCAGAAGGGACTGACCCCGCAGTGTGGCTCAAGAAACTCATCGAGATTATCGCCCATTCCTATTATCTGGGCGAAGGGGTCATGTTCCTTTTACAAGAGGCGCTTCACGCGGTTTACAAGGACTTTGGCATGTACAACACCAACCCCATTAAATATCCAACTTTTCGGGATGTGCTCCAATAGCTGGAAAATCATCCGGTCAAAGGGAGAAAAGCGCTGTGGATGGACTCCACCATGAGAGGCGTGAAATCCATCTGCTTCGGCCACATGGGAAATGTGGTAAACACCGTTGTACAGCCAAACCTGGCGGCACTCCTTGAAAAAAATGTCATCCTTGAGCTGGACGGCCTGACCAATGCGGATAAAACCTTCATCATCGAGTCCATGCTCCTCTGGATTCACCATTACAGGCTGTCACGGCCCCACAGAGAGACCTTCAAGCATGCCATCATCATCGAGGAAGCGCACCATATTCTGTTGAAACGGACTGGCGGCGCGGGAGGGGAGGTCATAACGGATACCATTATAAGGGAAATTCGTGAGCTGGGAGAGGCAATTGTGCTGGTAGACCAGCATCCAAGCCTCATCTCCATCCCAGCTCTTGGCAATACTTACACCACCATCGCCATGAACCTGAAACACAAATCCGATGTGAACGCCATAGGTGCAGCCATGCTCATGGAAGAGAACGAAAGGGACATACTTGGCCGATTACCTGTAGGCTCTGCTGTGGTCAAGCTCCAGGGACGCTGGTCTGAACCGTTTGTCATTACAATACCACTCAGACAGATTCCAAAAGGCGCTGTGGACGACAAAAAACTTTCGGAGTTAATGGCTCACAAAGACGTTCTGGATTGTGCTCATGAAAAAGAGGAAACCCCGGACATCGAGGCGGGGGTTGGGGCGCTCTCAGAAAAGGAGGAGCGTTTTTTAACTAATGTGGTGGAGCATCCCCTCTTTGGTTCGGTGGAGAGGTACCGGAACCTGTGCCTCAGCAGACGAAAAGGCAACACAGTCAGAGAGGCATGCATACAAAAAGGCCTCCTTGTCCCCATTGATATCCCAACACGAAGTGGAAAGGTAGTCTTGCTGGAGCTTACCGACGCGGGAAGAGGCGCCCTTCGGAATCAAGGATATGAGGTCCCTGTGAGATCCCACTGGGGCAGCCTCGAACACGAGTACTGGAAGCACAAAGTAGCTGAAAAACTAAAAAACGATGGATGGGCTGTGACTATGGAAGAGCCAGTGAATGGCTACGCAGACATCATGGCGGAGAAAGATGGACACAAGATTGCCGTTGAGATTGAAACAGGCAAATCAAATTGGCGCGCCAACATTGAGAAAATTGGTGATAAGGATTTCGATAAGGTACTTATTGTTGCCACAAACAGCCAGGCATTTGAAAAGATTTCATCGGAAGCGAAAAATACGGTGAATGGATTGACTATAAAAGTCGTTCAAGCCCAGGAATTTGTGTAAAGGTGCTGCTGTATCTCAAATCACAGCGATTTCACCGATACCAGCCAACAGAGGCAAGATTACAATAGATACAGGACTCTTTAACCGATTTCATGCCAGGACAAGAGAATCTTGGAATATCCTGAAATAGGTGTCTATCCCAAGATTCTCTTGAGAAAGAGGAAGATGAGTTCCCAATCTTCATCTTTATCGGGTTGCCTGCCTCTAAAGTGGATGCCCTTGAGCATGTCGATATCCTCCTGCCTGAGATCAAGCTGCCTTGCTTTTCTCCTCCCCAGCCTCCTCAGAGATGGAGGCACCTCCTCCAGCGCCTTATCCGGGATGGCAAGGCTTGTGCCTATCAAATCCGCCACCGTCGTTCCCAGGGCAGCGGCCAGCTGCTTGAGCACCTCGCCGGAGGGGTTCTTTTTCCATCCTTTTTCGATCTGGTAAATATAGGGGACAGAAACTCCAGAGTCCTTTGCAAGCTTCTTGACGCCAATACCTTTGGCTTTCCGCAGTGATCTGAGCTTATCTTTGAGTTCCATATGATGCCTCCCTTTATTTTTATGCTATTGTACACTATTTATTTTTCAATGGCAATTTTTTTCTTGACAAAATATTATTCTTTAGCATACTATATATAGTATAATAGCACGTAAGGAGGTGGAAATTATGCATTCTCTCTATGATTTCTATTTCACCCATTCTTCCTTTATCGATACTCTCGTCTGCCTTGCTATATTCATCGGAATGGCCAGGATAGCCTTCTGGCAGAGGGATACCGGGCTGAGGGTAGCAGGACCCCTGGTTATTGGCCTCGCATTCCTTCTGACCATCTCCCTGATCTGGTGGGCAGGGGAGCACAATTACAGGATGCTGGATTTTTAACCTCTGGCTGCATTTATCATTGTGGAGGCTGTGGTCATCCTGATCATTAACGCCGCAGTTAAATCGCGTTAAGGTAGGTATCGTTATGAGAATGGCATTTGTTGTTGGGTTGATTTTATTCTTTATTCTGACCCCTGTATACCTGATGCCGCATCTTTTCAGATCTTATTCAGGCCAAGAACTTGTCTCTTCCGCTGCCAGGGACATAATCGCATCGATGCCCGTACTCAACGGAGTTACATCAATCACCGTGGCACCCTTTGAGAATGATTTCAAAAGGTCCCTTCAGTTCGCCCTTGTTCATGAGCTCAGAAAAGCGGGAAAATTCAGAGTCATCAACGACGAGATTTTTGAACCCAGATTTTGCATTTGGGCATGAAAATACTGTTGAACAAAGGGGATAAATAT
>CAZTAS010000281.1:0-7440 GCA_964611635.1 uncultured Thermodesulfobacteriota bacterium | reverse complement strand
ATAAGTATGAGGAAATGCCCCTCTTTGAATTTACACAAAAAGATTGACATTACCAAATGATCGGCAATTTGCATACCATAGTGCCATTCCTGTATAATGATACAATATATTCTTTTAGAATAAAAACTTAAGATTTGACATCAGCGCTTGTGCCTGGCTTCTACTCCAGGGATAAATGTGCGAAATTGGAAATATGATAGTAACAATTATCAATTCATTGGCTTTTCTTTTCAGCCTGAGGATGGGGAGAGTTCAATCCGATCTGGGCCTGGCCTTAGCAAGGATTTCAACCAGATGGCGCACTTGCACATCCATTCCAGCCTGGTGCAGGCCATCTTGCAATTGGATGATGCAGCCGGGGCATCCCGTGACCACGAGCCTGGCACCCGTGCTGCCGATGTCCTCCACTTTGTGCTGAAGTATTTTTAAGGACACATCGTAGTGAGTGACGCCGTAGGAGCCTCCGGAGCCACAGCAACGGGCTGGCTCGTCCATCTCAACGAATCGAGAGCCGAACAGCCCGCGAAGTATCTCCCGAGGTGGGGAAACAATGCCCTGCCCCCTTCGCAGATGACAGGGATCGTGATACGTCACCACCTCATCCTGCAGCTCGGGCCTTAACTCCATCCGCGACCAGTCCACTGTCTCAGCCAGCACTTCCGAAATATCGAGCACCCTATCGCCATATTTCTTTTTCAGGGCATTGCCGCCGGTGGCGCAAGCCGTAATAATAGCGTCAAAAGATTGTCGCTTGAAAATCTCATGGTTAGTCTCTTCAAGTCGGGCCGCCGTATCAACATAGCCTGCGGCCTCCGCCACCGCACCGCAGCAGACTTGGTCCCGGGGCAGCAACACGGTGGTACCATGCTTGGTCAGAAGCCTCACCAAGTTCTCGCCGATCTCCGGCATCAGGTACCGTATGGCACAGCCGGAGAAGAAAAGGATGCGCCTCTGTTCCTTGCCCTCGGCTGGTGAGACTTCAGGAACACGCATCATTAGGGAGTGCAGAGGGATTTGAGGGATAAGGCGGCGCGAGTCCACCAGTGGAAAGGGAAAACGGCGCCGCAGGCCGCTGGTGCCGGGAATCCGCTGGAACAGCAAGTACTGAAAGAGGCTGCCCATGGAAATGGCTGCGCGCAGAACCTTGGCCTTGGCCACAATTCCGTTGATGATTAAGTGCTTGACCAGGTTTGTTCCTTTCATTTGAGCCATTTCGGCCCTTGCCGCAACCATTATCTCGGCCACAGGGACTGAGTTGGGGCAGTTCTCCACGCAGGACAAACAGAGAAGGCAGTTATCGAGAATGTTGCTCAGCCGCTCGGTAGGTTCCAGACCGTTCCTGTGGAACGCCTCCGCAAGCGCTATTTTGCCGCGGGCGACGCTGGCCTCGCGGCCCTCTTCCAGAAAGATGGGGCATACGGAGCGACAACTTCCGCACTTGGCACACTTGGCAAGTGCGTCATCTATTTGTTCCAAAAATGTCATCGTTCAACCTATATATTGGCAACCGGCCGTAACACGCCCGGACGGAATTATGGTCTTGTTGAAACATAGTGATCGGCTTATGGAAAATCTTTTTTACGAATGCCCTCCATTCGAGATTAGCCCTGCACCTCGACGGCCTGCTCGTGGAACATTTTTCCGGGATTCAAAACGTTCAGCGGATCCAGAACCTGTTTTATGCGGCGCATCACTTCCAGTGCATCAGGCCCGGTCTCCCACACCAAATAAGGCGCTTTGGCGATGCCGATGCCGTGCTCTCCGGAGATGGTCCCCCCAAGTTTCAGCGTCAACTCGAACACCTCATCCACTGCCTTGTGGGCCCTGGCCATCTCGTCAGTGTCTCTGTAATCTACCATGATGTTGACGTGGATGTTTCCATCGCCCGCGTGGCCAAAATTCGCAATGTTCAGCCGATATTTTTCTGCCAAGTCTGAGAGGCCCTGGATCAGATCGGGCACCCGGCTGCGGGGAACAGCAACGTCCTCGTTGATTTTGTTGGGCCTCAACCTCAGCAGCGATGCCGAGATAGAACGCCTCGCCTTCCAAAGGTCTTGAGCGTGAGCTTCATCCTTAGCAACCTCCACACGCTTTGCCCCGAACTCCATGCAAAAGGACTCGATACGGCTGGCTTCTCGATCCAAGGTCTCAGCCTTCCCGTCCACCTCGATGAGCAGCAGCGCCCCCGCCTCGACGGGCAAACCCAGATGGAGATAGTCCTCTACTGCACGAATGGCTGCGTGGTCAATGAATTCCAATGCTCTGGGAATAATACGGCCGCGGATGGTGGCGCTGACAGCCCGCGCCGCCAGGTCCATGCGGGGGAATATCCCCAGAAGCGTCTTTGTCGCTTCGGGTAGCGGTATCAGGCGCAGGATGATCTTGGTGATAACGCCCAGGGTGCCCTCGGATCCCACCATGAGGCGAGTCAGGTCATAGCCCGCCACGCTCTTCAACGTGCGAGAACCCGTTTGGATGATCTCTCCGGTGGGCAGAACAACCTCCAGGCCCAGCACGTAATCACGGGTTACGCCATATTTTGTTGCGCGAGCACCGCCGGCGCACTCCGCCACGTTTCCTCCCAGAGTCGAGTATGCCAGGCTGGAGGGATCGGGGGGGTAGAAGAGGCCCATCCGCTCGACTGCTTTTTGGAAGTCAGACGTTATCACCCCTGGCTCCACAACAGCCACCAGGTTGTCTTCATCGATCTCAATTATACGGTTCATACGGGTAAGCACCAGCGCCACGCCTCCAAATACAGGAAGGCTCCCCCCGGTAAAACCCGTCCCAGCGCCCCTGGGGATCACGGGAAATCGCTTCTCATTGGCCAGCTTCAGCAGGCTGGAAACCTCCTCGGCGCCGTCGGGAAAGACGACTACATCGGGCTTGTATAATTGGTTGGTGGCGTCATAGGAGTAACAGATGCGGTCCTCCTCGGATGAAAGGACATTGTTCTCACCCACAATTCGCGTTAGTTGCCGGATGGTTTCATCGTCCATGCTCATTCACCGCCTGTCTCAATCTTAATCGAAATTTATTGATTTGTTTTAATAAAAATCCCATATCAGAACTTTCAAACCCGATCCAACCCGGACATCAGTATAGAAAATAGCATGACTGCAATAAGCCGATGGCCTTCCTCATTCGGATGCTTTAAATCTGGAAAATAGCTTAAATCCCAATCAAATAAAAGATCAATCGGAACAACCTCTAACTGCTTGTCCTCAGCCACTCTTCTAATTGCATCATTAAAGGCCCGTACGGTCTCCAGGGATTTTTCTTTTCGCCTTAAAGGTGGCAGTGTCATGAGCAGAATCCTGATCCCCGGAGATTCCTTTGAAAATACGGCTAATATTGTTCTATATGTTTTTTCGAATACATCAATTGGCACTCCGAAAAAAATATTATTTTTACCATATTGACATATTAAAATGCTAGGGGTGCACCTCAACTACTTAACGAAACCTGTCAATTCCATCTTTTTTATCACCGATTTTACGATTATAAATACTGGGATCTAAAATGTTTGCATAATCGAACACATTACATAAAGCTGTAGAAGGAATCCCCAAATTGATAACCCGAAGATGAGCTAATGGGGTTCCTTCCAACATACTTCTTAACAAAGCTGTGAATCGGGTTAAATCCGAAGCTCCTCGCCTATAAACGATACTATTACCGAAGACAACTATTAAATCCGAAGTACTTTTGATTTGTAAACCACTAGAGAATAAGACCAAAATAATCAATATAAGAATAATACGTCTTGCCATCGCATTACCGTACTCATATATGATGATAGACATGTCTCATCTTCAATACCTTTTATTAAGAATTATTACTAAAGCTTCACAGTTAAGATTGCGATTAAGAATGTTTTTAGCCTGTTGAAAACAATGACTTTATGATCGAAGAGTAATTCCCAGCTTAGTATAATGAAACATAACTAGTTATAATTACTAAATATTATGGCAGCACACCATGCCCGAGCTTGAGAGGTCTTGGTGTGTGCCGCAGGCACGGAAAATCATTATCAGTAGTTTTTATAGTTTGTTAAGAAAATTTGCGAGTCAGCCTATTCCACTTGAGTAACTGGCTATTTCCAGATGGAGCGCGCGGCATCCAAAAGTCCGAAACACCCGGTGAGCATCATGTCCCCGAACGGTGCTGGGAAGTGGATCCCCTGCCCCTTGACCATGGCACGCCGGGGACCTGTGACGGAGATGAAGGGCTCGCCCTTGTAGCCCGGAAAGTTCGGGTGGACACAGCAGCCGTGCCCCCTGTCCTCGAAGACCTCCTGGTTCGTGAGCCGACCTTCCGAGAAACGTACCAGAAACTCCCTCATTCCAGCCCCATCCAGCATGCCGGTGTGGTGTTCCAGTATCCCCCAGACCCTCTCCCTCAGCACCAGGGCGGCAGTCAGATGGTGGTTTCCTGCATTGGCCACCAGTACGCCGGTGTCCATGTGGCGTCGAGTCTCATAATCAAGCAGGGCACCGCGGATGGCCGCAATGCATGTATCCATGACCATGGCACCTGGGGCATCGCGCTGAACGGCCCGCATGCGCGTCATATATGCCGGTGGCTCAAGATAGGCCGTATCCTCGAGACGCCCCCCGGACATGATGAATCGCTCCCAGTGCTCAAACCGGAACTTCCGGTTGCTTCCATTGGGGCAGTGCCCGTGATCCTGCACCGCTACGGCAAAACGGGTGGGAAGGTCAATCCCGTAAGGGGCCAGGGCCCGGGCAAGAACCTCTTGGTCCACATCCCTCATGCGGATAACGCGGGCTCCATCCACGGGCTCATCACGTATCTCAACACCCATGGCACTCACCCGATCTAGGCTGTCGTGCAATGTCAAAGCCGCCTCGCGGCTGGCAAATACCCTAAATCCCTCTTTAAGGTGCTCCTGTATGGCCTCGGCACATGGACCTCCGCCCATGATCCTTCCGCTCAGGTAAATGGACTGTCCCGCCCGGGTGACCTCTCGCACCTGGCCAGCGATAATGCGGGTCCAAGAGGGGAGAACCAGCTTCACGCAGTTCTCCATCTCGACACCCTCCCGCCACAGAAGGATGTCCTGAGTGCCGCAGCCCACGTCTATGGCCAGTAAATCTTTCAAATATTTAGTCTGGTGACCTGAAAATGGCATTTCTTAAGCCTGTCCGATAAAATTATTAGGGAACCTTCCGCCCCGAAAGGGCCTCAGCAATTATTTCTTACTATACAACAGCACATCCCTGTTGTCCATGCCCATTGTTTAAACGTTTGCAGAATGGGGGAGTCGGGGTTGCGGGTCATCCGGCGCCGAGGAAATCTACGAGATTTACGCAGAAAGTTTTAAAGGAAAGAGCATTTAAGGTGAAGGCTTTAGCCAACGCTGCATTCACTCCGGTGGTCGTCACCATTCTATTCTTCAAATCCAGAGTTCACAGGGGGACCATTACGCAAGTCATCGAGTAGGAGATAATAGAGAAGAATATCTCCAAGCTCGAATCAATAACCACCCCACTAAATAGGCTTATTACAGACATAAGGAATTGCTCAGAGGAACTCAACGAATAGGCTTGATCTCACCCAAGATCTCGAGAAGAGCATAAAGTTGCAGAAGAAGAAAAAGAACAACAGGAATAGGGGTATCCCTCTTTCGTAGAAAGGCTTGTTAAAAATGGGAGAAATATGAGTTAGTATTTCTTCCTCAGCTCCTTTACCGGAGGTGCCCCAGTCTCTTCACCCTTATCGAAGACGAACTCCCCCTCCCCAGTAACACAGGATATCCTGGATGTTAAATTTTGGAGTCCTGTAAAGGTAGCTTTGTCCTTCAACGTGGCGCTGCCGAAGATGGTGATATCCGCCTTCTCGCGTGCGGTCAAGTCTTCCCGAGGGCCTGGTGCACCATGCGATAGTTATCGTGGATCGCCTTAGCAGCCTCGATTATGTTCCCCTGCTCCTCGGCTGTCAGATTGTCCCAGATGTTGGGGCCGATGCGCTGGCCGACGCGGGTAGGAATGTTCACGTTAACCGCCTCGGGCAGTCCGGGCAGCTTGATAGAATTGGCGATGCTGTAAATTTCCCCTCTGTCCTGGAGAATGGACCTGATGATGTCGCGGAATCCGGCGGCTGGGGCCACCTCCGTCCCACCGATGATGTCCACAATTTTCTTGGATACTCCCCGCACATACCCGACGAAGGCAGCCCTGTCCACTTCCATCCCCATTTCCTTGAGATATTCATCCAGCGGCTTACCGTCGATCTTGACCGTTGACCAGAGGGCGTAGGCCGCTGACCCGTGCTCGCCTCCGATGAAGCCCTGCACCTTCGATACGGGCACGTCAAGGTCAATGGCCAATTTCGACCTAAACCGGAGGGTATCCGGATGGTCTCCTGTGCCGATAACGAAGTCTGCCCCGGAAACATTCTTAAACAGTGTGGCCATCGCATCTACAGGGTTTGTTACTATGACCCATTTAGCCCCGGGGTTGCGGGGCGGCATCACCTCGGCGACGTAGTTGATAATCCTCGCATTCTCCGCCAGCAGGTCCCTGCGGTCCATCTCAACTCCCGGGATCCGTGGCTTCCCGGGGCAGACCACAACCAAGTCGGCGCCTGAAACCCCCTCGTCCTCTTCATAAGTGTTTATCTTAACGTCGTACCTGAGACTGGCGGCCACATGCCTCAACTCCTCGCCAAAGGCCCAGGCCAGTCCTGGCTTTATGTCGACAAGGGAGATCTGGTCCGCCACTTTCTCATTGAAGAGGGTGTAGGCGGTGGGGCGACCAATCCTTCCGTTACCTACGACTGCGATATGAGCAGACATAACATCAACCTCTCTTTCCCTTCCAGAGTTGGATATAATATATATCGAGCGGCTCTTCGCGCACTCCCGTGGCTAATAGGGATGGTCAATCCATACCAATACTTCAGATTCAAATATTGGAAGCGAGCCGAAATGCCTCAGGTGGAGAGGTTGATGGGCGAGTCATACTAGATCACGGTTATATCAGCACCCCCGGATGAGGGGGAGGTCGTGATTATCCCTTTCGAGAAGAATAAGCCCATGGTCCGGGCAGATACCTTATCGGCCCGCCTCGCTCCTATCAGGGCGTGCTATGGCAGAAGAAAGCCGCCCTCTTCACGACCAGGGACATCGAGCTGAGGAAAAGGATACCCGAGCTGTACCGAGAGACATGTCGACCCTCTTCCTCTTGTCGTTCCAGGAAGAGCCAAATTTTGATATAGCCAAAGAGGCATCTCAGGCTGACCCGAGAGATTCGCCCTCTCTCACCTGAAAACAGATCTTTTCCTAAATGCTCAACTCATCCTGTACTTCAAGCTACCATACAAAATAATAAAAAGACGCCTGTGTGTCAATTATTAAATTGCCCCAGTAATGTCCGGTTTACTTTACAATAAAATCAAGTAGTTGCAAACACGGAT
>CAZTAS010000280.1:0-7466 GCA_964611635.1 uncultured Thermodesulfobacteriota bacterium | reverse complement strand
AAAATCATCTTCTTTTTACCGATTATCATAAAAATTGTGGTAAACTTAGGTTAAGGCAACAAGTAAATGATCGCCTCAATGGTAAGATCTTCCGAAAATGGAGAAATCGCACACCAGCTATGGTTGCAGGGCTCACTGATCATGTTTGGACCCTCCGAGAATTGTGTGTCTATAAAGTACCATTTAATTCAACCAATTAAGGGGATACTACCGGATTATTACTTCCAACATAAACTTCACAACATTGGTCATCAACAGTACTCCAAGCACACTTACTAAACTTGTCTCTTATCCAATTACAATATTTTTCAGTTGAAATAGATTCACAATTTGGAGCATACCAAACATCATTACCATCACCACTCCCTCATAAAAAGATCCATACCCTACGCAAGCATCTAATCCCACACAATCTGTTTTTGAATTAAAACATACGGAAATTACGGGGACATTATACCTATTTCATAATTGTTATAGATCCAAGAGGTAGAGTTTGGGCATAATATATATGGTGTCCTCTCAAAGCATACCATGGCCACTCAGCTGCTCAACGCCGATGCGGAGCTTGCCACCATCCAGGATCTGTTGGGGCACAACTGGATTACCACCACGCAACGATATTGCAAGGTGTCCAACCTCAAGGTCCAGAGGGATTATTACAAGGCCATGGAAGTGGTCATGAGAAGGACAACCCCAGAAGCATCTGGCCCTGACCAGAGAGCCGGGTAAGGAGAAAGGCTATCCCCGCCTCGGGGTGCAATAGGATGAAGCATTGGGTGCTGAGGTAAAAAAGGTAGGAACCTTAAGGAGCATAGATACTCCTTTGTGGAGATCTGTGGTGATCATGGGCTACCACCAGGGTCTGAATAAAACTCAAGTGAAAAGCACCTCTCAAGAAACCAAAGCTGAGCACAGGTTTGATCTTTTGATATGTCTGATTCCCTTAGGCGAAACAGTCCATGAGTGGGAGAGTAAAGGAGATATCCCCTTGGAGTGCGGCCGGAGGGGATCCTTGTGCCAAAAGCGGGGTGGCACTCTCGCTTGGCGAGCCGGCCTTGAGCTTCTTAAGGAGCTCCGGCCGGACGCGCCACTGAGGGCCGGCCGCACCTTTTATGGCGGGGTAAAAATACGTGTAAATCAAAGGTGCTACCACCCTTTTCCAAATCCACTTAGGGTGGATGAAAGGCATTCTGAGGAGATCGTTAATCCAGGCGGCATTCAGAGAAAGCGCTTTTGGACGGAACTGGGGGAGGAGGTGGAGCTCATGCTCAAACATACTCGCAGGAGATTTATCTCCGGGGTTTGCACCCAATGCCCGAAGCGGAGAGCACATAGATCGGCTGATCCTGAACTGGTTTGTGCTGGCGATAAGTACCAGGAAGGTGGCCGAAGCTCTCCTGCCCTTCTTGGGCCGCAAGATCAGCCCCCATCTGGTCAGCAACAATGTCAGGCACCTGGATGTCCATGTGGCCCGCTACTAAGTGGGCCCTCTGGAGGATCGCCATCGATTTCTGATCATAGATAGGATGAGGCTCACTCATAAGGGAGCAGCGAAAGTGTAAAAGCGCATCATCCTGTGCGCCGATGTGATTACACATGATGTTTAAAGAACAAGACGATATTCTTTCTTGTACCCTCCAGCGAAAGCCAGAAGCCTGGGAGGGATTCCTGAGGCAACTGCATGAACGGAGGCTTAAGGGAAAAGAAGTTGAACTGATAGTCACCAGTGGGTACACAGGGCTGATCAATGCCTTGGAGATCATCTATAGGCGTACCCATCGCCAGCACTGCTGGGACAATACACCAGCAATGTGCTGGATACCAAAGGCAAGAGAGCTGGTGCGAAAAAAGCTCAACGGATTCACCCATGCACCCAACCGCCAGGAGACAACTCGGGCCTTCTGGAGCTTACACTGAAAATATCGAGGCCTTTAACCCAAGGCGGTGGCAAGCCCGGAGATATACATCGATGATTTGCTGGTTTTCTTTCAGATTTAAGTGGGAGTCAGAAGACGAACTCGGGCTATGGGAGTCTTTTGAATTTACACAAAATGCTTGACAATATCCCTTATGAAAATTTTGACGGATTTCATGTTTTATGGTAAGTTTAATCAGCAGATGGGTAATGTTTTAATCAATAAGGTATTTCAGTAAGGAAAATCAAAATAGAAAACCTTATGTAACCCACCAATATCAATAGAAAAAATAGGATTTGTTACGTATAGCTGCTATATCCGCTATGTTCAACACCCAGAAAAGTTACGATACGATTTTCATACCTTCAACTGGACGAAGTGCATAAATTCGTTTCCTCTAAAACCATTGTGCATAGTTCACTCAGTAATCATCAATTGGTGGACCTTGGAATATCTGAACAGTTGTAGGTGGAATATTGACCGAGCGGGGTTCTATTATTTCCCATCTTCATGCCGGCCCTTGTATTGCCCTGTCTCTGATTTCTCTTTTAGAGATAGGCATCTACGATCAGGCCTCCTTATCCCCGATCTTGCCATGCAATGTATTCAATGGCCCTGTCCTCTCATGTCAGAATCCTTCTATTTTCAGGGATAGGCATGTTGATTACAGTCTGAAATCAATATGCGGGTCGGTTTAGAGCTCCTTTGAGATTGTCTGGTAGGAACTAAAATCGCACGAATTATCAATAGAAATCTTCAGCCTTTGGGGTATGTTCCAATAACTCATCACCCAATCGTCTGCCTAATTTGTGGGCATTGAAGGGGTCACCTTTGCAATGTTACTTCCCGAAATTCGCACTTCCAAAACATTTGAAAGTGATATATATTACAGACCGTAATTGATCATTGACAACCTGTCCATGAGGTGGGGGTTATTTTGCGGGGGTTAGAAAGTTTTACCTCGGAAAAAGGGTTTAAGGGCTGTCGATTGGGTGTTAATTATTTGTCAATATTACCTTGAATTTCCGGCTTAGTATTGTTTACAGAACCATCAATAACGGGGAGGATAGCGGTGCGGTTTGCCTGCCTTAATGCGCAGAGACATTTTTCTCTGGTGAAAGAGAAATTGACGCTCTTCAGGTTGATCAGATGCGAAGTGAATAAAGGACTTGCAGGAGGCACTCCGGGTTTTTCGACATCTTACATGGCTGCAGGGCACCTCATTTTCGATTCTCTTGATAACTTTCAAGTGGCTTTCTCAAAAGTGGGCGATGACCTTATGGACGATATACCCAAATATACCGACATCGAACCTCAAATCCAGATAAGTGAAATCGTTCAGGGGTAAATAGTAAACCCGACTATGAAGGATGCTGAGCGGATATAAATCGAATGTAAGACTGTCCAATTTTTTTAAAATCCTTAATGAGCCATCAGTTTAAAAAAGGTTTAAGCTGATAAATCGTAATTGAGAAGGAGGGGGAAATCATGCCAACGATATTTTTCTATGGTCCCAAATTGGACAAAGACAAGAGCAGAGATCTGATCACATCCTTTACCGAAGCTGCCAGTCGAGTGACTGGTATCAATAAGTCAGCCTTTGTGGTATATTTGAGAGAATCAGGCCCTGAAAATGTTGGAGTCGGCGGCGAATTGTTAGAAGACAGATTGAAAAGGAATAAAGCCTCATAATTTGTAAAAGTCAGCACTTGAGTTATCAGATATTGTCAGATTGCGGGAATGCTTTGCGCATAGATTGCTGAAATCCAGATAGAGCATAACTTAAGTTCCTGAAAGAAATGATTGACAGGTTCTGAGAAAAGATGTTACTTTTCATGCGCTTCTGCATATATTTTAAAAGCGGCCGGTTGTGGCATTTTTTACAACATGCTTAATTCCAACTCCATGGCTCATTAAACACCTCAAATCCCTTGGACCATTTACAAGTGGTATAAAATGTCAAAACTTGGGCCAAATCCCTCTGAAGCTTATTTTGGCCACCAAGTTTAGAGGAGGACATTAAGAGGATGAGTTCATTGTCGTCGGATCTCTTTCAACACGGAGGAATCAGCGGCTTCGGGACCCGGTTGAGGCGTGGAGAGATAACGGCAGAGGCCGCGACCAGAAGCTGCCTGCAGAGAATATCCGCTCTAAACCCCAAGCTAGGCGCGTTTGTATGCATTGCCGAAGATTCCGCCCTGGAGACTGCACGGGGCATTGACCGACTTCTATCAGGAGGCACTGACCTTGGTCCCCTTATGGGCATTCCTGTGGCAGTGAAGGATCTATTTTCCGTCGAAGGCATGCCAACCAGGGCGGGGTCAAATATGGAGGTTTCAGATCTCATAGGCGCCGAAGGCAGCTTCATCAAGGCCTTAAAACACTCAGGATGCGTAATTCTTGGAAAAACCAGGACCACTGAATTTGCGGCTGGTGCGCAGAACGTGGTGCATCCAACACCGTGGAACCCATGGGACGCCGGGGAACAAAGGACACCCGGCGGCTCCAGCAGCGGCTCTGCAGTGGCTCAGGCCGCTGGGTTATGCGGGTTTGCAGTGGGCTCGGATACCGGCGGCTCGGTGCGCCTGCCGGCGGCTTTGTGCGGTCTTTTCGGGCTTAAAACCAGCATAGGGCTATGGTCCACAGACGGCGTCTTTCCATTGTGTCCCGCCATGGATACCATCGGGCTCCTAACCAATTCCGCAGCCGATGCCGCTTCAATTTTCGGCGTACTGACCAACAAACCTGTTCCGTCTGCTTGGTCCCTCAAGGGACTTCGGATGGGAAAGCCGAAAGATTTTTTCTTCGAAGATCTCGCCCCCGAAGTTCGAAAATGCGTAGACAATGCCATGGCGCGGCTCCAGGGGGCCGGTGTCGAACTAATAGGACTGGAATTTCCCGAGGTCGAGGAAGTTGCTGAATTTTATTCCAAGATGGTCCCCGCGGATCTTGTCGCCACGCTTGGGATTAAAAGGGTGCGGAAAGGAATGGAACTCTTGGATCCGGTGGTAGCTGAGCGTATTTCTGGAGCCTTGGACATGAAGGCTGTGGACTACATTCGGTTGGCACGCCGCCAAAAAGAACTTGAGGCGATCGGCCACCGAAGAATGGAAGGATTAGAGGCGTGGATCGCTCCCACCTCGCCAACTCTTCCTTTACCTGTTGCTTCCTGTAAAAGTGCCGAAAATGCAGCTCTTTTCACCAGCAGAGCATTAAGGAACACTCGAATTGGCAACATGTATGGGTTTTGTGCGAGTACAATCCCAATTCATGGCCTTGGGGCAAATCTTCCCGTCGGGATCCAAATCCATTGCAGAGCGGGGCAGGAGGCGCTCTTATTGTCGATCTCTCTTGGAATAGAGAATTTGATAGGACTCCCGGCAAAGCCCAACACTGCCGGATTGGTCTGATCGGGTAAAGGAGCGGAAACAAGAAGTTACAAGGATTGCACGAGAAGTGCATGAAAATTCCCTTTGCCTCCCTTTTCCAAGGAGAAAATAAGGATTTTACCAATGCTGATGCACTCTTCATCCAGTGCGTACGGAGGGATTCGAGGAATAAACGAGAAAAAGAGGAATTATGATTGATTTTATGCCAGGTTGAAAGAAGGACTTTGGAAGCCCCTGTGGAGATCCGTGGGTGAAGTAGTTCAGAAGAACCGAACAATGAGCTCGCAGAATGTTGGCGAATTTTTTCAATGGGTAGATGCCGGAGGCAAACGCCTTCTGCCACCACTGGGAGAGGAATCTCCGTGCTTCTTCGGCTTTGGCACAGTTCCAAAGCTCTCGCAGGTCTTCCTAGAGGATGTAGTCTGTGGAGAGGGTCCGGTTGACGGAAAGAAGTCGAGCAAGCCTCTGTTTTGCATCCTCGGTGAGGTTCTCCCCCGCCTTGAGGAACAAGTAGCGTGTTTCCCGTAAGAGCTCCTTGTGGATGAACTTCTGGGATTTGTACTCCTTGGCACGCAGCTTATCCAGCATCCTGCCGTAAGCCGACATGATATGAAAGCGATCATAGACGATGGGAATGGGGCCCAGGTAGCTCATAACGGCCTCCAGGTACGCCTATATCAGCGGCAAGAAAAAGCCCGGCAAACGCGGCCGCGGTGCTGGGGGCAAGATTCCTGTTATGGTTGCCGTGGAATCTCGGCCCAAAGGCTGTGGCCACGTGGCTTTGACCAAAATGGAGCCCTTTTCTTCCCAGCATGCGGAGAGCTTCCTCCATCAAAAGCTCAGAGACGATGTACTTATTACCGCAGATGGTTTACTTCTTTATCGACCTTTGGCCGCCAGTTTCAATGTGTGCCAAATTCCCCTCAATGGTGGCCCGAAAGCTGCGGAGATTTTCCCCCATGTGCATCGGGTTATTGCACGGCTCAAAACATGGCTTCGAGGGACTCACTGCCATGTGTCCGTCAAGCATCTTAACCGATATCTAGACGAGTTCTCCTATAGATTCAATCGGCGATTCAAGCGCACCTTTTTGAGCACAGGGGAGCCCCTAGTCGTTTGAGAGATTTAAGAAAACATAGAATCAGTATAGAAAATAATGTTCCCGCCGCACTGCGCGCACGGGGAACAAGGTCGCTCGAGCAGAAAAATACCCGGATTCCATCTGGGATTCAGCTCAGCTCTGCGTTGGCCAGATTAAACCAGCGGCGATGAAGAACCAATACTTCGGTGACATCAACGACTACCGCAAGTACGGTCTTCTGCGCGCCTTGCTGTCCGCCGGCGAGCTTAACCTCCTCGTCGCATGGATGCTCACGCCGGACGACGATGGGAGAGGCGGAAAGTTGCGGGACTATCTCAAGCAGCCCGAGCAGTGGCGGCACTTCGACCCAGAGCTCTATCATGGCCTCGCTTCTTTGCTTCGATCTGCGTCTTCGCCGCAGGTGTCCCTCATCGAGGGCACCAGCTTGTTACCACGCGCAACGTTTTATGCGGCGGAAGTACCGGACGCTCGCAGCGAGCGCGATGAATGGCAAAGAAACATCATGGAGTTGGTTTCGAAGTCGAAAGCGGATCTGGTTTTTTTTGATCCTGATAACGGAATCGAAGTTCCTTCAGGACCTGTTGGCCGCAATAATTCCTCGAAGTACGTCACTTGGCAGGAAATCCAAGAGACTTGGAATGCTGGCTGCTCTCTGCTCATCTACCAGCACTTCCGTAGTGAACCTCGGGAGGCCTTTGCTGAAGGCATCGTCTCTGAGCTCCAGAGGCAGATGGAGGCCCCTTTCTCGCAGGCGTTCCGCACCGCGCACGTCCTCTTCCTGCTTGCGGCTCAGGCAAAGCGTGAGGCTTGGTTGCGACAAGCCATTGCTTGTTTCCTTCCTTGCTGGGAGGGGCAGATCAACATAATGGGATTTGCTAACAAGCCAATGTAGCGGACGGCCTTCGGCCGCGGCTGATCGGCAAACCGAGGAAGAGCTTATTATGGTTCCGCTTTATGAAGCTCTGGGCTACAGCCTACCTTTCAAGGTTTAGGCCTTTAAAAAGGTAACTAGTGCTTACTTGTATAAATCAGAGTAACATTTTTTGAGTGGTACAGCAC
>CAZTAS010000279.1:0-7478 GCA_964611635.1 uncultured Thermodesulfobacteriota bacterium | reverse complement strand
AAGATGAATGAGAACGGGCTAAAAAGGGAGATCGGCTTCTTTTCGGCCACGATCCTGGTCGTGGCCAATATGGTGGGGACCGGCATATTTACCACCTCAGGGTTTATCATCCAGGAACTGGGCAATCCCCAGGCCATGCTCCTCTGCTGGTTTGTGGGAGGAATACTGGCGCTATGCGGGGCCCTTTGCTATGGGGAGCTGAGTGCCATGTTCCCCCGGGCGGGCGGTGAATATGTCTTTATACGCGAGAGCTTTGGCAAGTGCGTGGGCTTTCTCTCCGGTTGGATCTCCCTGATCGTGGGATTCTCCGCACCGATTGCTGCCGTCTCCGTCGCCTTTTCGACCTACCTCTTTCGCTCGTTTTATTTGTCCCCCGATCTGGAAACCACCCTCCCTGCGCTGCCGCTGAATGCCGTGGCAGTTGGCGTGATCATTGTCTTTTCACTCATCCACTATTTTGGTCTCTTGATAGGGAGCCGGGTCCAAAATGGATTGACCCTCTTTAAAATCGGCCTGATCTTGACCTTTATCATCACCGGTCTGTGGTGGGGAAAGGGCTCGTCGGTCAATTTTGGAGAAGCGCTCGATATCCGGGACGTATTCCAGGCCAAGTTTGCCGTGTCGCTGATATTTGTCTCGTTTGCCTATAGCGGCTGGAATGCGGCGGCCTATCTGGGGAGCGAGATCCGGGGGGCGCGCAGAAATATCCCCCTTGCACTTCTCACCGGCACATCCTTTGTGATGGGTGTCTATCTGCTTTTAAATGTCCTCTATATCTATGCCCTTTCCCCGAAGCAGATGGGCGGGGTCCTGGAGGTGGCGGCCAAATCCGCCGCCCATCTCTTTGGAGGGGATATCGGTCGATATGTCAGCGGCGCCATTGCCCTCTGCCTCCTCTCCCTCTTGAGCGCCATGATTATGGCCGGCCCCAGGGTCTACTATGCCATGGCCAGGGACGGGGTATTCTTTGGGGTCTTTGGCAGGGTGAGCAAGAGCCACGGGACACCCGCCTACTCTGTCTTCCTCCAGGCGGCCGTCGCAATCCTGATGGTCATCAGCGCCTCCTTTGAAAAACTCCTCATCTACATGGGCTTCACCCTCTCACTCTTTGCCACCCTGGCCGTCCTTGGAATGATGGTGCTCAGGATCAAACAGCCCGGCCGGATGCGGGACTATAAGACCTTTGGCTACCCCGTAACGCCCCTGCTGTTTATATTGGGAAACGCGTGGATCATCTATTTTTGCATCAAGAGCAGACCGGTTGCATCCCTATCCGGACTGGCAACCATTGCCCTGGGGATATTGGTCTATCTCTGTTTTGCGTCAAAGAAAGGGGATGGTAGGCCCACGACCACTCACTGATCCTGGGCCTCGAGGATACGGATCTTTTTTTCTTCAGCCCGGGTAATCCGCTTCATCTTCTTGTAGGTGATCACCCCATAGACAAAGATCAGGACACCGGCGGGCAGCATCAGCACACCCAGTGTGACAATAAGATGATGGCCAAAGAACTTCATAAAGGCAAGACCAGCGACAAACACGGCCAGGGCGGTACGGGTATAGGAGAGAAAGGTTCGCTTATTGGCCAGATCGGTACGATAATCCGCCAGGTGATCACGGACAAGGACCGGTTCTTTTGAGTTTTTATTAATACCCGACATCATAAATCATGTATATCCTGTTAATCCTGTCAAATTTTAAAATCTTCACCAGCAGACCTTGTCGATTAACCACGATCCAACACCAACGGCATAATACCCAAGAAGACCCCCCAGGGAAAGCAGAAAATCCCCCGCGAGCCTTATTCTTACTAATTTCCCTCACGCTGATCTCAAATGCCTGTTAAGGACATGGAATGAGGTTTCAGGGCTGCGGAGAAAAAAGGCCTTGACAGAAGCGATTTTTCTTGACTTTCCCTTTATTTCCAATATTATTCCCTATAATTCAACCAGTGACGGTTATTTGAACAATCAACAATTTTACCCCGTTCAATTCCGAAGGACAGCGGAGCGTATTTAAACGGGGCATCAATCATAAGACCATGAACCTTTGAACTTTTGAACCTCTGAACCCTGAACCCTAAACGGTGAACCTCTCTATTAGAGGCCTCCCATGAACAATCCCCTCAAAATGGGCCTACCCACCTCCTGACGGAAACTTTGTTTCTGTTAGGAGAAAAACCTTCAGGATAAATCTTGTCCTAGCCTCGCCATCATGCGGATTTTCCTGCTGTAATCAATATCTACTTCAGACAGTTGCTTGACCGGGGTGGGGACCCTGAAATCAGAAATCGAGCGGGCTTTTGGCCTCTTTAATGGTCTGGCTTTTAAGGGTATGGGTATAAATCATTGTGGTTCTTACATCGGTGTGCCCCAACAATTCCTGAATCGTCCGAATATCATAATTTGCCTGCAATAGGTGGCTTGCAAAACTGTGGCGGAAGGTATGGGCCGTTGCCCTCTTCCAGATTTTGGCCTTGTTGACTGCGTGTTTAATGGCCTTTTGAACATGTCGTTCATGAAGATGGTAGCGCCGGTATTCATTGGGACCCGGAACGAAGGTTAATGTCTTTGCAGGAAAAGACCACTGCCAAATGAATTCCTTCGCAGCATTTTTATATTTCTTCTCCAAGGAATCAAAAAGAAAGGCGCCGGCATACCCTTCATCAAGATCCCGATCATGGAGGGCCTTGACTTTTTCAAGATGCGCTTTGAGTTCCGCTATGATGATTTGGGGCAATGGGACGGTGCGGTCCTTTTTCCCCTTTCCGTCATGAACTGTCAATATAGTGAAGTCAAAATTGAAACTATTTATTCGCAGGTTCAGGCATTCGAATAATCGAAGCCCGCAGCCGTAGAGCAGCTTTACCACAAGGTCATAAGGGTATTTCAGGTTCTCAATAATCAAATCGATCTCTTCACGTGAGAGAACAACCGGGATATAGGGCCTGCGTTTGGCTCGTACAACGCCATCAACTGTCCCGAATTCCCTGTTAAGAACATGCCTGAAAAAGAAAAGTAGCGCATGAAAGGCCTGATTTTGGGATGATGCCGACACTTTCTGCTTTACTGCCAAATAAGTCAAAAATTCTTTCACATCTCCGGTTGTCAAAAGCTGCGGGTCTTTATCTTTGCAGTAGCGTTGCAGTTTTCGGACCCAGGTGGAATATGATTTTAATGTCTTAGGTGAATAATGCCTAACCTTTGTTTCATTTGCCAGATCCCTAAATGCAGTGTTCCAATTTACCTTTGAAACCCTTGGAGCCTCCTCTTTTAATGCTGAATCAGCCTTTCGATAGCTTGGCTGCAATTCAGCTTGGGCCGGCTCTCGAAAAGAACCTGCAGCTTGTTGCACCACCTTTTGTTTTAGGGGTTTTTGGGCCGGTTCCTTTTGGGCTGACTGGTGTTGGGAGTGGATCAAACCATAATAGATTTTGATGGCCTTGGCAGCTTGCTGTTCTTGGGCGGCAGTCTGCCTTTTTTCCTCTAATTTATTTATAAAAGGGGGAAGGCTTTGGCTGTCATATTCCTTAAGATGATATTTGTGGCAAAAATCCAAATAATATCTCAACCATTTTAGATAAAAGTACTGATCTCTTTGAGGTATCTTGTTTTTGATTAATAAGCCTTTAAATTTTGAACTTATGGCATCTGGAATCTGTCTCATTACTTTCACCGGACTTTTTGTGATATGATTATCCGTATCCGTCTACCCAGCCTTTTTTGTATGTTAAACGGTTAGAGATCTAATACACCAGTTTATTTTTCTTGTCAAGTCTTTTTATTTTTGGTATTTAAACGACTTAATTTATCTAGATAAACGGAAGTTCATATAATCACTTGTTATGCATTCTGAATCAAAATGAACGATATCGATAAATTGATTGAAGCTGACCAAACAAATTGTCAGCAATCTGTCAAGCTTTTCAACCAGTTTGATTCTTTACTTATTACGGCATTCGATGACGTTGCAAATCTTTTCAGTGCGTTTTTTCGCTGCTTTAGTTATGAAGTGACCGATGACCACACACAGCAATTGCTTTCGGAATTGGCAAAGAAAGAAGGGCTCACAGAACCAGAAATATTAGAGGTATTAAAGGGTAAAAAACCAACATCAGTCAATAATGATCAAGTTAAAAAAATCATCTCAAACAAAAACGAATATTACAGTCGCCGTTCTCGTGGGCTTCTTCTATTGCAGGCTTACAGAGCATATATGTATGCAGCAACGGATATTCGAAGGTTGAGGGCAAATACTGCCATAGGTTTTATGCGTCTAGAAATAGAAGCTGTGGCCCTGATGCTTTTAATCCAGGCGGATGCGGGACTTGGATTTACTTGGTTTAATTTAAAGGGTGATAGTCAGGGAAAGGATTTTTTTAACAAAACCAAAAAGGACGTATCAAATTTCTGTGATAGATTTGAGTTGACAGTTGAATGGAACCTTGCATCATCTGCATCACAGCATTCTCGATTTATAGGTCTAGTAGATGGCTTAAGCATAACTGCTTCTTCACAATTAGAAAGATACACAGACAAATTTAGTTTAGCTCTTCAAGATTATAATCCAGAAAAGCCTGAGCAACTGATTGTACGGGCGCTATACATATTAAGAACCCAAGCAAAGCTTTTACTGCCGCTGCAGTTGGCACTTCCAGAGATTTCTGATCCACTTCTTATAGAAACAAGAATTCCTAATTTTTGTAGGAATATCAAAGCTTTATACGACAAGTTTCAAAAGGAATTCCCAAGATTTTTGGAATCAATCGGGTTTTGATGTTTATACAATTAAAGCATAACAAGTCGCTGGAGAATCGACGGGAAAACGCTGCCGCGTTTCCCGCGTCTCAGCTCCAGCGTTAGCCCTTAATTGGAGAGCGTCATATGAAAAAATCAACTATAATCAAAATCGATATAAAAGGTTTCAATAAAATGGCTCAAGCAGAAGACCCTGAAGAAACCTCTGATTATATTTCGAATTATTATCAAGCCATTTACTCAACCATTTCTCATCACGGTTGGCGTTTTATCAAAGGCATTGGAGACTGTGTATTAATATCAGCCGATTCAAATACCGAAAATATCAATAAACTTTATGAGGAACTTTCTAAAAAATATAGTATTAGCCTATGTTACAGACAGTGTAGCTATGCTGAAAAACAAATATCTATTGGCCAATATTCATGCGTGGATATTTTCGGAAAAGACATTAACAACTTATTCCTATGTGACTCATTGACAAAAAACTTGGGCTAACATCTCATTTAAGCGGGACCGGGAAAGTCGTGCCAATATTGGGAGGTATCCTTTTATCAGAGTTTTAAGCTTTTCCATTTGTTTTCGGTCATTGTTTCCCGGCCCCTTAATTCAGCGTTAGCAAAAGCAAAGGTGTAGGCATGCTATCATCTATTCCAAATTCGGACGCATTTAACTGGGTTATAGGCCCTGCCGCTCAATGCGTTAGCCTGATTGCAGAAGAGACTAAGGTCGCGTCTCTATTGCACCGTTCCATAATTGCGTTTTCAAATCAGGGGCCACTTCTTGATCTTGTCCGAAAGCAGTTCTTATCGAAAAAACAGTCTGTAAGTAATATCGACAAGCTTATATCAGAGCAAAAAGTCACAGGACCGTGGGCGAAACAGCTATTGAATAATGATTTTGATCCTATCAATAGGCACGGCATAATAGGTCTTTGGGTGGCTGTTGAAGTGGCGGTAGAAGACACTGTTGTTCTTATCCTCATTAAGGAACCATCAGCAATAGATCTGATCAGTGGCACTGGCATCAAATTGCCAAAAAATTTATCAAACCCGCTTTCAGAAAGTGACGCACGTCGTGTATATTCTCGTTTAGAGACATATTCACGAAAAAATAGATCAGTTGCTGAAGGGTACTGCCATCTTATGTCTGTTCTTGGTATATCTGTTAATTTGCCCAATGAAGCTTTCAAGACGATCGCTGAACTCAATTACGTTCGGAATTGTTTGCTTCACCGTGCAGGGGTTGCCGATGAACGTTCTAATATAGAAGCTCCAACTCTCGGACTCAATGTGGGTGATAAGATTAAAATTTCAAGTACTCAATATAGCCATTATTTTGAGGTCGTTGGTCAATTTGCTAAAGCACTTTTAAATGGAGTTATTCATAGCAGGTATATAAGGCTCAAAAAATAGAGAAAATTGCTAACCCTGGCATGCAGCGGATCGCCGAAAAAGCCGGCTCCCGCTGATGCCCATGTTCTCGGCGACTCCGTCGCCGAGAATCGCGGCGCTGACTTCGTCAAGCACCTTGTTCCGTCGCTCCGCGCCAGAACAAGCCACTTGACCCGACTGCGCTCGTCGGATGTGCTTCCCGCAAGCGGGACTCCCATCCGCCGTGCTCGCGGGTCAGCGCCGCGATTAGACAAGAAGAAATAAAATATGCGTGAAAATAAATTAAAACAGACATTCAACGAGGTGTGGATTGATTTAATTGCAACAATTAAGGCTGCATACAATCTTGCGCCACTTTTGATAATTATCTTGTGTTGTGTGATTGTCGTAATTACATATATTTCATTAACCTCAACGAAATTAATGATGGGTGTTGTTCTTCTTGTAGTTCTTGGTGTAACAATCATCGTTTATGCAAAAGGCGAAAATTTCGGAGAAGCAGCTCTTGCTCTGGTTGCTGGTTTACTAACTGCGTATTCTGTTACGTGGACTCCTAAACGTTTCGTAGCCTTTATTGCCATTTGGTCCGCTTTCACTTTCTTTGCAATAATAATTTCAAGTATTAAATTAGCATCTAAATCTGAAAGCATATATAGGCAGGCGGCAATAGCCTTATCGGAGGATAATTATCAGATTACCTCAAAAGAGAAAGAGCTAAAAAAAATTGGTGGTGATAAAAATATAAAAGGCCTTGGTCCAATTGAGCGGGCAGAAACCTTATTACTATTTGCATACAAAAAGCTTCCAATAGAAATTCTGCCCTCAGCACTTAAAGCAGTTGCAATTTTATCTGTTATAACTCAATTGCCGCCTAAAATTGTTGCCACATTCGTTGTCGATGTTTATAGAGTTTTTGATTTCGCATTTCCGGACCAGCAAGAAAAATTAGTCGATACATTATACAAAAATATAAAAGAAAGCCCAGTAGCTCCCATAGATTTTATAGACGCTTTTAGGCAAAGTCGGCGTTTAATTTTGAGCAAATCCATAGAACCTTTGACATATTTAGAACTTTTGAAAGAAGCTTTAGAAACAGGAGAGCCTCCAGAAAAAGTTTCTGAATTTATAACGGATAATATTCCGTTAACATAGTGTTGTCTAACAACCGCTTCCACAAAGGACCACAAAAGGCGGACGGCCTTGGTAAAAACATCGTCATCATTAAACGCACTTCGACCATAGTTCGCATTCCTTTTGTGGCCTGTGAAGCGGGGCGTTCCCGGCGACTCCGTCGCCGGGAATCGCGGCGCTGACTTCGTCCAGTGCC
>CAZTAS010000278.1:0-7543 GCA_964611635.1 uncultured Thermodesulfobacteriota bacterium | reverse complement strand
ATTCCACCACTGCGGTGACGGCCATAGCAGACCTACTCGTTCACAACTCGGAGGTTCTTATCCTGCGAGGGACAAGCTACTGACGAAAAGAATAATAATCACACCATATTAACATAAGATAGCCATTTTTTCACACATCCCGCGTGTGCGCCTCTGCAAAAAAGTCTGCAACTCTTTGAAGGCCCTGGCCTCTTTCAAGCCACTGGTTTGGATTATGTCGGGATCGGTAGTAATACCGTGTGCTGTTTTATCATGGATGCCTCATTGAGTCTGTAGTGATTCAGAGAAAGCCGTCCCCTTCCCAATATCAATGCTCATTGTTTTGCCCAGAAAGCTTGAGTCTGATGCATCAGGGTTCGTTCCTTGGGGGTACGCAAACAAATTTCATATAGTTTTCAATAACTTTTCCAACTCGACGTTGAGGCCAGGTGGTGTCCCAACCCAGTCCCAGATCCTCGTTGACAATGACGACGTTTAAGTCCGTACGACGAGGCCTACCTTCAATGATCGTAAAAATATTGCATGCTCTATCGGTTGCACGACAATCGCTGCATTCACCACTCACGGTGCATGGCGTGTTGCGTATTTCTCCCCCTAACTCCGTCGACCTTATGCGAATATGAGTTGGTGCAATAACATTTCTGATGCGCTGAAATGCTTCCTCGAGATCTCTGACGATTTTATTCCGTCCCACTACCACAACGGAAATAGGGTGTCCCCAAAACATCCCTGCAACCCTATTGCCGGACGAGTCCACATTTACGAGTCTGCCGTCTTGAGTCAGAGCGTTTGTTCCTGTCAGAAAAACGTCGCTGACCGTTGCATTCTTGAGAATCTTTGCCCGGCACGCATGAAAGTCCCTGGGATTCATCTTGACCAATTCTGAGTCGAAGGCATCCAGCACCTTTGTACCTCTCTCTTTAAGCATCTGTGGAATTCCCAGTTGTCTGATTGTGGTCGAGTCTCCTATTCCAACCAGGGCATCCCTAGGGATCAAGCTGAGGATTTTCAGGCGGGCATCCTCAGAATCTTCCGCTAAAATTCCATTGATATGCCTTGAACGAAGACAGGCCAAACTTTGCTCAATTTTTGCATCCATCAAAGCGCCCTCCTACAGGAACAACCCAATCCAAAAATGCTTATAATAACTTAAGTTACAGTAAGCTTCAACCCGGAGGTTTTTCAAACGGGAAGTTGGTCTACATCAACTCACCCCGAATTCTCTGGTTATTGGCCAGGCAGGCGGCCAGGAGATCCGGTTTTCCGGACCCTGGCTCCAGTCTCTACGCACAGCCATCTCCGGGTATGCTTTCATGCATATACCACAAGGGAGACCCTTCCACACCGCGCCATCGGCACACCCTAGGCGATAAAGACCCTCGATTGGGGAAATGTGTAAAGGGCGGACGAAAAATGCGGAGGGTGGCGGTCGAAAAGTGTAGCACCTGGGTCCAAAATTAAACCATAACATTTCGGTCTGTCAAGACCTCACTGGTGTCCTGGTTTAAGAAATGGTTTAGAAGCTCACGCTGAGCGATGCAATAGCAACCGATGGATAGTCAACGTATCCATCCTGGAAGAACAGGATTTGCTTCAGCAAATCCTTTACATGCCTGATAGCCGAAGCGGAGTGCTTGTCAAGGGCAACCGAAGGCCGTCTTGCCCGCAGGGCCAGATCGAAGACCCTTGACAAGGAAACAGAGCGAAGGCTCCTTCTCTTTTTCTGTTTGTCTTGCCTCTGTTTGGGATCACCAGAGTACTCCTTTCATGAGCGGTATTTGTTTTGCTGGCCTTGGGAGCGCTTTTTGGCTTGGCACAAGCGATAGCTCTCCCCGTTGGCCTCCAGGATATGGACCCGATGGGTGAGGCGGTCCAGCAGGCTCCCTCCTCCTTGATCCGCTCATATATCCGCTTGGCCGTGTGCCTCTGCTACCCGGGTGGCTCAGAGAACTCAAGAATCTTCTCCAGCGTCTTCCAGTGCATCCCAGTCTGCCTGAGAATCCCACGCTTGCTCGCCTCACCTCTCAGTACCTTCAGCCGGATCTCCTTCCACTGCTCCATACCTGTGTACACCCCTTTCCCTCCTCGGAAACGACAAATCTCAAAAACCAATCTTACCCATATGCCGCCTTCCAGAGGAGCTTAGTTCGGGGTGCGCCGCACTTTTCAACCGCCGTTTACAGGCTTTGCAGTGCGCATTCTCCCCTCTGAGGACCGAAGTATCTTTACCCTCCTTGCCCGCTCCAGCTGCGCATGGAAGAAGGAGTATATAAAGCGCACAATGGTGTAGCGGGTCAACAGCAGATTGGATGTCTCCTTAGGCTTCGAACACCATTTCATCCTGGACCTGCAGAAGATGAAACTTCGCTGCGCTCTTGCCCTGTGCGTGATGCTGGTCATGGCCCTGGGGAGGGTCAAGGAGAGGCAGCGACAGAAACTCCGTAGCCTTGAGAAAGCGGCAGCCTGAGGGTCGTTTGACAAAAACGAAAACAGAGAGCTGCAAAGGCAGTAGTATGCCTTGAGCACCCCTGCAGGCTCTTTTTGTGCCTGGTATTTAGGTCGGTGCTAACAATCATGGACATTACACAAATAATTTAGAATCATTTTTCAAATTGGGGTGAACTGTAAAGAGCCATTGGGGAATATGCACACCCACTGCGGCGATTTATCTTCTAGCAATTCTTCTAATACATGTTGCCACTTGTTCCGAATAATCACGGTTCGGGGATACCGCGTGTACAGGTCCGAAGGGGAACAATTAGGAGAGAAGACGATAACCTTCCGGCTTCTAAAGATCTCAGTTACTGCTTTTCTTTTTTCCACCTGCCAGTGCATTCGCATTCCCGGATCTGCTAATGAATGGAAACCTAACCCGTCAGAGCTTGCCGTGGAAATAACCACTTTTCCTCCCTCCCTGACCAGACGTCGTCTCATGTTACCAGTCCAGACATTAAGGGCCTTCTGGGCCTGGATGAGTTCCGTATCCTCTGGAAATGCGTTGAAGATTCCGATATCCACTTCCGAAGGAGCTTCAGTAAGATAAATTTTTCTGGCCAGTTCCACGGCTGCGCGATGTGCTTTAACCAGATCACCAACGAATACCCCTGCGGTGCGGCCATCGGAGGTTCCTACTGAGTTCACAATAACATCCAATCCCGCCATCTTGGCTCCTTCTTCAATATCCAGACGAAATTCATTAAGATTCAAGTCATATCCTTGAGAAAAACCAGCGCTCCCAATTTTTTCCAGGAATGCAGGCCGGTGATTCTTCTCAATAGTCTCAATACTCCCCAGACCCGGAATGACAATCTTTCCACCGCCTCCAAAACCAGCTGTGGTATGCGGGGTAATGAAGCCTACGCCTATTTTCAGGTCGGCTTCCATGAAGTATCGGTTGATCTGTATAGGGCTTCCTCTAGAAGTGATGCCAACATTCACACAATTTTCGTAAGGGTGATGGTTGTATACTGGAAAGCAATTAGCCATTTTCTTACCCAGCTTCTTTTCCTGATCTCTTTTCATTAGCGGGCGATGGCACCCAATGGCCATTAAGATAGTTATGCTTTGCTCGCTGATTCCTCCTTTTTTCAACTCCTCAATAATAAAGGGCAAAAAACGATACGCCTGAGTCGGTCGTGTCAAATCATCCACCGCTATGACTGCTGATTTCTTTCCTTTGGCCAATCTGCAGATGGATTCTTGGCCAATTGGGTTGTCAAATGCCTTCATGATTTCAGCGCGACTGATGTCCTTGCCGTCAGCCATTGAAGCCATGGTGATTTTCCAGTTCTTCGGAAAGCTAGTGGTAAGCTTCTTATTCCCGCGCCAAGCGCTCCAAGGAATCGTCATTGATTGCATTTCTCTATCTCCTGAATAGACCTCGTTTATCAGGGGATTTTTATCTTGGGCCGACTCAAAACCCTGTGCCATATGTAAAAAGCCAGAACTGTCAGAAGACCGAGCATATCAGACCAGATCCCAGGGATGATCAAGATCAATCCCATGATAATGCAAAGACCACGCAAGAAATAATTTAGAGGTCGGCGAAAATACCCAACTGTTCCCATTGAAAAAAGGACAGCACTGAGAGAACAGACTACGATGCTTTCAATAATGCGCCCTGTTGATCCAATGAAAAGAATAGAGGGGCGATAAACGAAAAAAAACGGAACAATGTATATCATGATAGCCAGCCGGATGGAAACCTTGGCAATACTTAGCCAGTCATCCTCTGCTATGCCTGCCGCAGTGTAAGCAGCCGTGCAAACGGGAGGGGTTATCGCCGAGAGAATCGCGAAGTAAAAGATGAACATATGGGCGGGAAGGAGTTCCAGTCCAAGCATTGAGAGCGCCGGTGCAACCACAGCGGCGGAAAGCATATAAGCAGCGGTGGTAGGTATCCCCATGCCCAGCATTAGGGCCACTACGGCGGTTAAAATTAGGGCCAGGAAGAAATAACCAGCGCTAGCTCCGATTATGAACTCCGAAAGTTTGATGCCCACCCCAGTAAGGGATACCATTGAGATAATTACTTGGGCACAAGCAATAAGTGAGGCCACCATGAGCAAGGATCTCCCAGCGCTCTCTAAACTATGAAGCACAATCTTAAGCCTGTTTTTAATTGCATAGATTTGAAGGTCATTTAGAATAAGAAACAGGGAAAAATTAATAGCTATACTGTAAAAGGCTGCCTTTGTTGGCGTGTATCCCCTGAACAAAAAGTAAAGAAGGACTCCCATGGTCAAGACCAAGGGGCCCGTATTTTTCCATGTAAGAACCTTCCCCCATGGGGGAATCATTTCCTTCGGAAGAGGAAGAGCATTGCGTTTCCGTGCTTCAAAGTCAATGGCATACCAGATGCTCAGGTAGAAAAAAAAAGCTGGCAGAGCCGCCGCTAAGGCGATACGCAGGTAAGGCATACTGATCAACTCAGCCATGATGAAAGCGCCTGCGCCCATAATGGGGGGGGTAATCTGGCCACCGGTAGAGGCTACCGATTCTACAGCTCCAGCAAATGCAGGCCTGTAGCCCAGTTTTTTCATCATGGGGATGGTGAAGTGACCCGTGGTTGCCACATTGGCAATGGCGCTCCCCGAAATCATGCCGAACATGGCGCTTGATACGGTAGCCACTTTGGCTGCCCCACCAAATGATCTTCCAGCAAATACCATGGCATATAACATGAAGCTGTCGCCGGCACCTGTGGATAGAATTACTGCTCCAAAAAGCACGAAGGCCGCCACCAGTGTGGCTGAAATGCCTGTTAAAACTCCCCAGATCCCTTCCGTGCCTAAGTAAAGATACTCGATAATGAAATCGTATCTGAAGCCCGAATGCCCCCATTTTCCTGGAATATAGTTACCCCATATCCCATAGGCAATGGAAATCAGAGCCAGAAAAGGCAGTATAGGGCCGGTGTTGCGCCTGGCCGCCTCAAGGACCAACAGTGTTATCACCCCACCCATGACAAGCTCAAATGGGGTGCCAGCAATGCCGATGCCTTCGATCAAACGGGGATATTCAATAACGACATAGGCACATCCCAGCAAGCTCATCATGGCGAAGATGATGTTCATGACAGAGGGACGACTTCTGGTCTCATCCCCTTTGAAGGAGGGAACAAGCAGAAAGGTAAGCACCAAGCCGAAGCATACATGCACGCTTCGTTGAATCATGTCGGGCAACAATCCGAAACCAGCTGTGTAAAGCTGGAAGGAGGAGAATCCTATCAAAATGGCCCAAATAGTCCATGAAAAAAAGCTATGCCAGCCTTTTTCAACAGGTTTTGGTGGCTTTTCAAACGCTAATTGATCTCCGGAGGCCATGCAATCTCCACTAAATCAGAGAATTCCTCTTTGCTCTGGGATTGTCCCAAACAAAATAGCCATCAATGAAATATCCCAGAAAATATTTATTATTCAATCCTTAATATACTAAAGTACGGGAGAACACCTCTGGTGATCCCCCGTACTTGATTCATTGGATAATCGTGTTATTTTACTTCTTCATTTCAGGGGGAATCTGCTCATCTTTGAGCTTTAAACCCAACTCTTTCAAGTAGCGTACTGCGCCCGCGTGGATTGGCATCTGGGCATACCTCGCTAGATTTTCCGCCATGTTAAAGCCTTTATCAGCTGGAAAAGCTGCAGCAACATACTTCCACCCTTCCTGCAAGGCTTTCACAAAGTGGTATGTTTGCTCCTCGGTCATGGAATCCACGTAGCACATGCCTCCAATAACCTGGACTGGTGTGGTGTACGCAGGAATTCCCGGAATTTCATTGTCCTTAAAACTGAGAAACATTATGTAGGGAAACTTTTCTTTGATCTTCTTTACATATTCCTCGGGCCAGTCAAGAAGTCGGACCTTTGTTAAAGCCATTAGCTCCTTAGTTGTGGCATCCAGTTCTTTACCTCCGGCATAACTGCTCTTTACATATCCTGCTGCCCGTTTATCCTTGACAGCAGTAACGGCATCTGAGAGACTTGCACGGTAATAATCAGGCTTGACACCGATCGTTTCCATGAACATCATGACTAACTGTTCAGTTGCCGAGCCCCTCAATCCAGGGTTGAACTTTCTTCCTGTCAGGTCTTTTAGTATCTTGACCCCGCTATCTTCCCGGACAATATAGTTCTGAGTGGAAACGGATTGAATCCATAAAAGGCGGAGCTTGGGTCGAGGACTTTTTCCATATTTTCCCAGACCGTTATACGCCTGATAGAATGTTGAATAGGTTCCGATTCCCAATTGTACCTGCCCGCGATGCAGTCGCTCAAGGTTGTCCACGGCGCCACCGGTGGAGACCACCGTGATGTCCATATACTTTGAGGCCAATTCGTTCACAGCTTTAGCTACGGCCACTGAGTAAACATAGGCGCTGGATGCTGTTGAGGTTGTGCCCATCATAAGTCTGATAGGCTGTTGGGCGTTGGCTGGGCTCATCCAGCAGATGAAAACAAGAAGAGAAAAAACTATAAATAATAGTGGTCTTTTCATTGTTAACCTTCCTCCTTTCATGGGATTCAAAGATTGCTTTCTTAAATTTTAACCATACCTTGAAGTGATTCAGATTTATTTCATCACCTCCTTGTGTCTAGGGACGGGGATCCCAGTCCGAAGTCTAACCGCAAATCGGGGGTCGCTGGAGTTGCCAATCAGTAACAGCCTCATATGCTTGGGCAACCCGTATGGCGAGTTCATCCCGATAATGTGGTGCCATGATCTGTAATCCTACAGGGATACCATAGCTAGAAAATCCACACGGCACCGATATAGCAGGAATTCCGAGAAAAGCGGCAGGCCCAGTATAAACCGCGAATTCCCCTTCCTTAGCTTCCTCGAACTTTAAAGCTGGTTCCGTGGTGGTGGGCGATACCAGGACGTCCACTTGGCTGAAAAGTTCCTGAATCTTCTGTATCCCCCACGTGCGAACCCTCAGACAATGAATATAATCCCTCGCTGGAATCAGCATTCCTGCTAAAATACGGTTCATCCGACTAAAGCGTACTTTGTCTCATGAATAGCCATGATTTTGAGTTTA
>CAZTAS010000277.1:0-7589 GCA_964611635.1 uncultured Thermodesulfobacteriota bacterium | reverse complement strand
CGACTTTCAGTCGTATAACAAATCTACCTGCTTCAGCAGGTAGTGGTTTAATTTGACAGCGTCTGCCAGATCAAGTCCTGGTTTTCAAAACTTAAAACATAACTAAAACCATATTTCCGACCCCTTTTATCTGTCTTTTTCATGACCAAAACTCACCCAAAATCTACCCATATAATTCGTTGAAAAATTTAACGACCGAATTTTACTTGTTTGACTGCAACTTAGTATTAGCTCGGAAACAAGTATTCTAAACTGCCCACCCTTTTTTCCTCGGAATTTTTTGGGTAACTCCCTCCTTAAAAAACCTTGACATTATATATTGAACTGGTTATATTTTATTTTAGCTATTTCTAAAATACTAAATTGAATATTAATCAAATTGGAAGCACCAATTCAGATTGCGCGCATCTGTAAAACCCTTTCCGTGGACACGAGGGTCAAGATTGTGCAGATGCTGAAAAGACATGCGCTGTGCGTCCGCGCCATTGCCGCCAGGCTGGAGATCAGCGAGTCGGCGGTATCACAGCACCTGCGCATATTACGGGACGCTGACCTGGTGATTCCTGATAAGCGGGGCTACTGGGTGCACTATCAAGTCAATCCAAAAACACTGGAAAAATGGAGGGAGGTGGTCGGAGAGCTGTTTAAGCGGGAAAAGACGGGATCGTAAGTTTTTTTGTATATTTGACAACTATCTTTGCAGATACTTAATTAAATAAAGGGAGGAATTACTATGTGCTGTGATGAGAAATCCACATGCCAGAAGCCGGAAAATCTGAAGGGCAAACCCTCAGAGTGCACGACCGAGCAAATTAAGATTTGCCACGGCGATGTGAGGGAACACCCCTGCGAGTCCACAGGCAGCAAGAAATAAGAGACACAGGGGCCTGCCTTCAGTGCCAGCGTAGAAGCAGGCCCCACCAGCAGCGAGGTTAACTTAAAATGAACGCCATTGAGGTTCAGGGCCTTACCAAGCGGTTCGGCGATCTTGTGGCCGTGGATCATATAGATTTTTCCGTAAGAGATGGAGAGATTTACGGTTTTCTGGGACCGAACGGGGCGGGTAAGACCACCACCATCCGGATGCTTGTTGGCCTGACTCAGCCCTCCGAAGGGAACGGGAGGGTACAGGGGTACGACATAGAAAAAGAGCAGTCCAAGGTCAAGCAGTGCATCGGCGTGGTTCCGGATGCATCTAACCTGTATGCGGAGCTTTCAGCCCAGGAAAATTTGATTTTCATGGGCGAGCTTTATGGAGTCCCGCGCAAAGAGAGAAAGCAAAGGGCCGACGAGCTGCTTCGGGAGTTCGGTCTCTTTGAGCGGCGCGATGATCTCTTTCAGAAGTTCTCCAGGGGCATGAAGCGCAGGCTGACCATTGCCGCGGCCCTGGTTCATCGGCCCAGACTTCTCTTCATGGATGAGCCTACTACCGGCCTGGACGTGGCGGCGGCCCGGGGGCTCCGCCAAACCATCAAACAACTCAACGCCATGGGGGTCACTATATTCCTCACCACCCACTATATCGAGGAGGCCGACCAGTTGTGCCATCGGGTGGCTATCATTGTTAAGGGAAAGATTATTGAAATCGACACGCCAGAGGCACTCAAGCGCCTGGCGCAGACAGAGGAGATATTGGAGCTAAAGGTCGAGGGAGCGGGCGATGAGCTCCGGCAAACACTGGCAGGGATCCCAGGAGTGAAGGCGACCGCCGCCGAAAATGGCCTGGTGAAGCTCTACATCTCGTCTCTGAACGACGTGCTCACTGAGGTGGTGTCGGTTTTAGAACAGAATCGAGCCGTGGTCGGGTCTATCCGAACCGTCCTCCCTTCCTTGGAAGACGCCTTTGTGCGGATCACAGGGCTGGAGCCGGAGAAGATCCGCTCCAACCAGAAGGAAGGCAAGCCATGATGCAGCAAGCTGAGAAGATCTTATACCTGATGATAAAGGACATCCGAACCTATTATCTAAAGCCGCCGTTGATCAGTTGGGGGTTCATGTTCCCCGGTGTTATGATCCTGGCGTTCTATCTGAAAAACCCTTCAGGGATTCATGACCTGGTTCCGGGCTTGATCGCCATGACCATGTTATTCGGGGCCACCTCGGTGGAGGGTGTGGTCATCACCTTCGAGCGCCGTGTTGGTTGCCTGGAGCGCTTGCTTATGGCGCCGCTGAGCGTCACTTCTATAATTATAGGGAAAATCTTGGGAGGTGTGCTGTTCGGGCTCCTTTCGGGCTTCGTGGTATTGTTGGTGGCTGTTATTTCCCTGGGAGCTGAGGTCAACGGTTGGATGTCCCTGGCGGGGATCATGGTGCTGTCGGCCTTTTGTTTCTCCGCCCTGGGCGCCTTTGTGTCGGTGGCTGTCCGGGAGGTCTTCGAGGCCATGACTCTCTCCAATTTCTTCCGATTCCCCATGCTGTTCCTCTGCGGCGTGTTTTTCCCGCTGGAGGCACTGCCGACATTGCTGAAGCCAATCGCCTTTCTCCTTCCACTCACCTATGCGGTGGATGGCATGAGGAATCTGCTGTCAGTTCCAGGCGCGGTGTTGAACATATCGGTCAACTTGTTGATCCTCCTGATCTTCTCGCTGTTCATAACCATCGCGACGGTCAAGACGTTTATCCGGCGGATGGACGAGACCTATTGATGAATACTGATTCGGGGGATAGAGGGCATCAAACGCCATTCGCACTGTCAAACAAAACACTGAATCAGGAAAGCACTTTTAAAAGAGCATACAATATCAACTAGTTTTGCTTTTGGCAAATTTACTTTTTTTCATAGCAAAAGGCAGGAGCCTTTGGAGCCAATGCGCAGCCATGCCCGCTACAAAGCCCAGAGCCATATTGGTTGCCAGGGACACAAGAACCGTCAGTATCATCACAAAAAGGTCGAAACCGGGCCGAACGTCTCGCACGAATTTAGTCAACTGGTATCCCACCAGAAGCATCATGGCGCCTATAATGGCCATGGGGAAGGTACTGAAGAGGGTGGCTATGCTGGTGGCGAAGAAGACCCCCAGGAAGATCTCCATGCTCCCCTCGATGATATTAGTCCCGCCTGTCCTGGCTCCGAAGTAATACTGGCCCGCCAGGCCCCCTGCCCCATGGCACAACGGCATACCTCCGAAAAATGGGAGTATCAAGTTCATTATCCCCATGTTCAGCGAAAGCTTTCGCTCGCTGACCGGACGGTCGGGCCAGTACGCAACAATGAGGGAGGCCGTGGCGATAACGGCGTTGGTTGCCGTCAGTGGAACCTGGGCAAACCCGGCCCGCACCGTGGAATCCCAGACCTCTCCGAGAGAGAAGCGGGTCAGCGGCGGCAGGTGGAAGCCCGGCGGCTGGATGCTTGCCAGATCGCCCTTCCAAGCTGCCAGGAAGACACCCAGGGCCATAAGAACAACGGCCGCCGGGGCGTACCGATTCTCCCGCAGCAAAAGGACAATGGCAACAGCAAATAACCCCAGCCCCCAGGCCGGGGAGATCATCTTGATTCCCTCAACCGCCAGCATCACTCCAAGGGCAACCTGGATTCCCCTTACCACCGATTTCGGTGTCATCCTAGCCAGCCACTTCACCCATCCAGTGCCGGCCAGGAAAAGCCAGGTAATTCCCATGGCAAACCCTGATGCATACACTAACGAAGGGTTCCATCTCTGCGCGATGGCAACCACCGCAAGCACTTTCATGGGCTCGATAGGCATGGGCAGTCGATAGGTGATTCCGGTTGCAATATTGGCCAGGCCCATCATTACCAGTAGGCCGGCGGGGTCCATGCCGCATACCACAATGTATCCAATAGCCAGCGGGAACAGGGTGCCGAAGTCCCCCATGGAACCGGCAAGCTCCCTCATGTTGAACTCGAAGTCCTTTATCTTCATTGTTGCAAAAATTCCTATTCCTCAAATATTTTTCATTTGTCACGAAAGATCGATATCGCCGAAAGTTGAATTGAATCGCTCGTCTACCAGTTCCCTCAATCCATTGTGGAACCTTTTGAATCGGAGCAGCCAGTCCTGAGCTTCGGGCGTCAGCACCGAGCCGCCTCCGTTCCTTCCCTGCTTGGTTATGACCAACTTTCTCTTGGATCGGTTTTCCATCTTCTGGATGATGCCCCAGGCATGTCGGTAAGACATACCCATCCTGTCGGCAGCCTTCTGGAGGGAGCCGGTTTCCAGAATGGCCTCAAGGAGGGCAGCTTTTCCCTGGCTGAGGACCACCTCGCCGTCTATTTCAATCCAGACCTTTGATCTAACCATCATATTCATTGTGATTCACCCTCAGAAATTCAAATTATGTTAAATATGCTTTCACTAGCATAATTGAAAATACAATTCAATTGCTTTTTTCCTTCCTGAGAACGAGATATTTCTGCAAGAAATGTCCCCGAACTCAAAAAACACATCCAACATGAAGATGCGTCCACGTGCCCATCCATATCCTCATGACATGACCGTATATGGTAGATCATAAGCCAGCAGAAACGGAACCAGGCTAACACAGATCCCGTGAGCATCAGTTTACCTATCCGCACCCCGAATGATTTCACCAAGATAAATTAATCCTTGGAAGGTGTTGAACTCCTGAGATTGATGACTTCCTTGGTCAAGGGGAATGTCTTACGGCCTCGTATAAGAAACCAGGCGGTTTTGAAAAATATTTCCTTAAATCAAGATATTAATAAGAAAAAAGCAACAGCTTTAAGAATCATGAAAATTAGAAGATATAGTAGAGCAAAATTCAATCATTATCATGAATTCTTATGTTTATGCTTTAATATTTTATTGCAACTTATTGATTTTTCACTTGACATCCGCAATGAGGTCATGATAAAAAAATTAGGGTGCGGAGGTGCGCCGAATGAAACTAAGGAGCACAATGGTCAAGCGGGTTGGGAAATTTATCTTGTGCGCAATGACCGCCATCGCCATAGTTCTGGGTGGAATAAGTCTGGCTGCACCTATCCAGGGCAATCTGGCGGAAAAATCTTACCAGGAGGCACGAAAGCTTTATTACAGAGTGCTAAGATCAACCTGGTTGAGAGAGGATCCAAAAAGCTGGGAAAAGATCATCGACCGATACGAAAATATTGCTAACTCTTATCCTCGAAGCCGCCGCGTTCCTTATGCTCTCTACATGGCAGCACGGTGTTCTGCCCATCTTTATAAGGATACTAAAAATAAGAGTTTTTTGATTCAATCGATCAGCTACTTCTCTAAACTCTCAAGGAAGTATCCCCAACATCACCTGGCAGATGACGCTTTATACTATACCGGGAAGTATTATCAGGCCCTGGGCGAGATCGACAAGGCGGCAAGAGCGTATTTGAGAGTCCTGGAAAACTATCCCAGCGGGGATTTTTATGCACATGCCCGAAAGCAATTTCAACGATTGCCCAAAAAATCCGGGGAATTAGATGAAAATTATGAAGATGCCTTCAACATTGTTTCATCTTTGCCCTTAGGCAAGGATTTTCAGAAAAGGTGGAAAGTAGCCGCAGAACGGTTTAGCAATCAGTCAACGATTGTTATTGATCCAGGCCATGGAGGTAAAGACCCTGGAGCCATCGGTCCAAACGGGCTAATGGAGAAGGATGTCGTTTTAAAGATCGGTCGGCTCCTGGCCGGCAAGCTAAGGAAGCTCCCCAACGTTAAGGTTGAAATGACTCGGACCCGTGACCGCTTCTTGAGTCTGGCGGAAAGGACGGCTATTGCCAATACTCATGGGGCCGAGCTATTCGTGTCCATCCATCTCAATGCCATTGCCGAAACATCCTTTTCAGGCGTTGAGACGTACTTCCTCAATCTTACCAACGACCCGCGTTCGTTGGCTGTGGCGGCAAAGGAGAACGCCACCACACAGAAGAAGCTCAGCGATCTTCAACTGATTCTCATGGATCTGCTGAACGACTCCAAGATCAAAGAATCGAGTAAACTGGCGGAGATTGTTCATGGCGAGTTCTTTAGATTTCTGAGCCGCCGTGTGCGCGGCGTGAGCAATCTTGGGGTGAAGCAGGCTCCGTTCTACGTTCTCCTCGGAGCCCAAATGCCGTGTATCCTCGTGGAAGCGGCCTTCATCAGTAACCCGATGGAGGAGCGCCGCCTCAAGTCCCGCAGTTACCTGAATTTCCTGGCCGAGGGAATTTATAATGGCATCAAGGCTTACAGGGAGCGGGTCAGTGTGGCATATCGTTGAAAAAGCGGGGTCTTCGTCCACCCGTGCGGTTTCCATTGGCAACACAGGCGCAGAGGGTATATCTAAATCCCTTACCCGAAGAAATCACAACTGCCTTCAGAATCCGAAAATAAAAAGAATAACATGAAGATGGTTTGTCGCTCAAAAATTTAATATGCTTTGACAGGTCTGCCATGACTAATTGGGGCAGCTTATTGAGCTTTTGATTCTATTAACTGTGCTTTTTAGTAAATAATGGAATAAAGGAGAGATATTCATGGGTGAGATTGTTCACACGTCGCGTATCCATATCACCAGAGAAAAGGGCCCGATACGAAAGGCTATCATTGAGGGATTTCCTCAGCCTATCTACTATGGAGTTCATGGTGGGATCAAGCGCTTTTATAAGGTGGAGCCCGAAGAAGAGCACGCCGCCACTCTGGATCACATCGTGGGCGCAGTGGGCGGCTGAATGATGGGAACACTGGCCGGGGTCCTGGCCAGCAAGAAGATACCCACCCATACTGATTGTTACCACGCCGATGTGGAGGGCGACATAGAAAACGTGGAAGGCATCCTGAAGATCACCAGAATTCGAGTGCATTACTTCCTGCAGGTTCCTCGCGGGAAAGAAGCGGATGCCCGCCAATCACTGGATGAGTATCTGCACAGATGCCCCGGCGCCCAAAGCGTAATCGGGTGCATTCACATCGATCATAAGATGACCATCCAGGAGATGGCCGAATCTACCTAGAAAAGCCATTTATTTTTATCCTTTCTGCAGAACCCGGTTCGAAAACAGAAAACACCAAATGCAAACAGCCCATAGAGAAGGCCGGCTATTATATCGATGACATAGTGCTCGCCTCCGTAAACCAGCACCACCAGAATAAGAATCAGGTAAGTCACAAAAACTGATGACCTCCATCGGAAAGTTTGAAACAGACTTAGTTGACAGATAACAGGGAAGGTGATGTGCAGGGATGGCATTGCCGCAACGGGGTTGGTATCCAGGAACAAGATCAAATGCCGTGGAAAATAGAAATTGCACCTCAAGAAAAATATGCGATCCATGGGCTCGATCAATCCATACTGGCTGGCCATCCAGGGTGGGGCGGCGGGGTAAAGATAATAGGTCAAAAGCCCCATATAAGCGGAAAGAGCTATGGCCCATTTGAACATGGCGAATACATCGAGATTGCGCGCCCACAATAAGAGGGCCACCAGAATGAACATCACGAAGTGGCTGGCGTGGACAAACAAGAGCACAGTGTCGTACCATCGCCATGATCCCTTTTGATGAAGAAGTTGTTGCAGGTATAAGGTGGGCAACTGCCCAAATAACTTTTTAGAATTGTCCACTTTGATCAGCAATATTACAGTCAAATTGCCGCCAATAATAGATGAAGGATGTT
>CAZTAS010000276.1:0-7696 GCA_964611635.1 uncultured Thermodesulfobacteriota bacterium | reverse complement strand
AATCATACCCCATAGTATATTATGTTACGCTTAATATGTCAAGTAAGTACTAGTTGCTTGACTTTTCGGATTTTCTTCCATAAAGCGAATGTCTAATGCAATTATTCTTTAATGCTTTATTATGAGGATGAAATTTCGAAAACAAATGTAAGCGCAAGCGAAATGGGGCATTAACGAAGATCGGGATCATTTCTGATCCTATAATCAAGGAGGAGAAATGATGAAAAAAGTTGCGGTTTTTTTCATGGTGATTGCAGTCGGACTATTTCTGCTGACTGTTCAGAGTAATTCAGCAGAGAAGCCCAAATATGGTGGAAAACTCATCGTCGGGCATGACATAGATGCGGTAGGCCTGGACCCTTACAAGACCACAGCATGGGCGTCGTTTAACTACTTCGAGCAGATCTACAACTCGCTTTTGCAGTTTGACGAGAAGGGCGAATTACAGCCTGACCTGGCCGTCTCGTGGGAGAACCCCGACCCCACGACTTTCATTTTCCACCTCCGCAAAGGGGTAAAGTTTCACGACGGCAAGGAACTTGAGGCCTAAGATGTGAATGCCACCTTTGATCGCCTGCTAGATCCCAAGACCGCATCTTTCCGAAGGGTCAGCTTCAAGCTGGTGGCTCGGGTGGAAGTGGTTGACAAATATACCGTCCGTTTCATCCTCAAAAAGCCCTTTGCCCCCTTCCTCAGCTATATGGGATCCAAGGCTCATTCGGCTATCCTCTCCAAGGATGTCATTGATAAGTCGGATCCAAACAAGGTGGTGATAGGGACCGGGGCTTTCCAGATGGTGGAATTCCGTCCTAACGATACCATGCTCTTGAAAAAGAACCCGCATTATTGGGAAAAAGGGCTTCCATATCTGGATGAGCTGGAGATAAGACTCATCAAGGACGCATCGTCCCGCGTGGCTGCCCTGCGGGCCAAAAGCGTGGACTACACCTGGCTCATTGAGCCGCAATTGGTTAAGATTTTAATGAAGGAAAAGGGGATCAAAAGCGCCATATCTGCCGCCACCGGCCGTAAGCGGGTATACTTCAACTGCACCAAGCCCCCATTCAATAATTTGAAAGTCAGGCAAGCCCTGAGTTCCGCCACTGACCGGAGGGAGATCCTCAAAGTGACAGTGATGGGCAGGGGAGAGCTTTCCGGGCCTATTCCACCTACTGCCGGCGAGTTTGCCTCTCCTCCGGAAAAGCTCCCATTTTACGATTACAATATTGAGCGGGCCAAGAAACTGCTGGCTGAAGCTGGGTATCCCAAAGGGCTCAAGACAACAATAAAGGTCTCGGCAATCCACATAATCGATCAATATATAGTGCAGATGCTTCAGCGACAGTGGAAAAAGGTTGGGGTGGATGTCAAGATAATTCAGGAGGAATGGGGATCGATCATTCGGGACACCAATGAGAGGAATCACGATATTATACATATTACTGATATCTGGCGGCCCGACCCTGACGAGTATATTGTGTACGACAGGGACGTGAAACGGCGGGCTGGTTTCAGCAGCCCGGACCTGGACAAAATGGTCCTCGATGGGCTGACCACGTTAGACCGGAGTAAGCGCGTGGCCATATACCACGAGATCGAAAGAAAGCTGGCAGAATACTCTCCCATCCTTTATCTGTATGCACGCCCCCAGCGGTTCGAGTTCTGGCGGGACTATGTGAAGAGATATGTCCCGACACCCCAGTGCTCGCGAATCAACTTAAAAAAGACTTGGTTAGATAAATAATAGAAGTACATGATCAGCTATATCATCAAACGGCTGTTGACCGTCACCCCGATTCTCCTCGGGGTGACGGTGATGGTCTTTTTCCTGACGACCCTGATTCCCGGGGATGTGGTTGATATCATGCTGGATATCGAATTTGAGTCCGAGGTGGCGGCCCGTCTCCGGTAGACTATCGGATTGGACCAGCCCTTTGCGGTGCGCTACTGGAATTGGGTATCCAGACTGGTCCAGAGAGACTTTGGGCTTTCCATCATCAATGGGCGCCCGGTGCTTTCGCAGATTCTCGAGAAGTACCCGCCAACCCTGGAGCTGGCTGTCCTGGCCACCATCATCGGAATCCTGATTGGTATTCCTTTCGGTGTCTTATCGGCTATCCGGCAGTTTCATTTCACTGATGACTTTCTGCGGTTAACCAGTCTTATAGGATTCTCCTTGCCATCATTCTGGATAGGCACGCTGTTTCTGCTGATCGTTTTGCTCTGGTTCCCCGGCTTTCCCATCCTGGAGTATGTCCCGTTCTCTAAAGACCCGATCCTTAACCTTAAGATCATGAGCCTGCCAGCCATTACCCTGGGGATCGCCATGGCCGCCCTCATCATGCGCATGACGCGAGCGTGCGTACTGGAAGTGGTCCGGCAGCAGTTCGTTGTCACGGCCCGGTCCAAGGGATTAAACAACCGCGTCATTCTCTTCAAACACGTTCTGCGCAATGCCATGATTCCAGTGGTCACTTTAGTGGGGCTGCGATTTGGATTTCTGATTGGTGGATTGGTGATCGTGGAGGAGGTCTTCGGGATTCCGGGACTGGGCCGACTCGTTATCTATTCCATCTCCAAACGGGACTTTCCCCTCGTGCTGGGAGTGGTTTTCTTCATTGCTCTATCTTTTATGCTGATAAACCTGCTGGTGGATATCCTTTACGCGGTCATAGACCCGAGGATTTCGTATGGGAAAAAAGAAGGATGATATTCGTATCGTTGTAAACAGAAGCCTTAATGCTCAACCATTAATCCAAGCCCATTCACAATGAAATCGGACGTTTTTCCCCAAACGATAAACCACCCAAACAATAAAGACACCGAGGCTGGAAAAATCTATCTCGTCTGGCAGAAGTTCGCCTTTCTGCGGAGGCTGCTACGAAATAATTTCAGTGTCTTTGGGCTGAGCATCACATTGATGGCCGTTGTAACCGCAACCTTTGCTCCTTACCTTGCGCCCCACAGCCCATTTGAAACATTCCCTGAGACCATCAGCCCACCGTCCATGGAATTCTTACTGGGGACCGATTATCTGGGGCGGTGCCTTCTTAGCCGGATCATTTATGGCGCGCGGGTTTCTATCGGGGTGGCCTTCAGCGCCGTGACCATGTCTTTGACTTTAGGGATCATCCTGGGCTTGATTGCGGGGTATTACGAAGGTTTTGTGGGCGGAATTATCATGCGCGGAATGGATGTGATCCTTTCGTTCTCACTCATTATATTGGCCCTGGGCATCATAGCAGTGCTGGGCCCGAGGATGACAAACTTGATCATTACCATCGGGGTGGTCTACACGCCCACATTTGTTCGATTGATCAACGGCTCGGTCCTCTCGGCCAAGCGGAACGAATATGTTTTGGCTGCAAAGGCTTCGGGTGCCCGAGATTTAAGGATATTGGCATTGCATATTTTGCCTAACATTGTGGCTCCCATAATCGTGCAGACCAGCTTGACCCTTTCCACGGCTATCTTGGTAGAGAGCGCCCTCAGTTTCCTAGGAATGGGAACTCAACCCCCCACTCCATCGTGGGGCTCCATGATCAGTGAAAGCAGAGTGATGATGGAGCTGGCTCCCTGGACCGTAATCTATCCGGGTATTACTTTATCCCTTGCTGTCATTGGTTTCAATTTGCTTGGGGATGGCCTACGCGACGCATTCGATCAATTTCTCAAGGATTGATTAAACCTCCAATGCAGGCGTCATTTCACAGTACACCCATAGTGGAGTTCGCATTTTAGGCCTGCTGTCTTGCGGGTATCTTTGTTCAAGTATTTTTCTTACTTTTTCGGGGATTTTTCTTAAGACCTCCTGCTCTTCTTTCTTGGCCTGGATATGAAAAGGCTCGGTGCGACTTTACACCATCCGTGTCGTTTGAGGAGTCGATACACATTTGAGGAAAAGTTTTGCGTCAATAGTGTGCCACAACCTCACCTAGAGTAACTCATCAACCTTGGAAGACCTGTTGGGTTGCCGAATTTCCAGTTGTTGTTCTGACCCTGGCCGGTTTTTCCGATTGGCTTCAACCCTTCCGCGCATCATGTGATAACCGAGTGGCTCGGAATACTGCAGAATCTTCTAAGGCGTCCTCCAGTGCATTCCTGTCTGACCGAGAATCTCCGCTTACTCGCCTCATCCCTCAATACCTTCAGTCGTACCTCTTTCTAAGAACCCTTGGTATTACGCGGTCCTGTTGAATTTAATTGTCTCCACTCAAGATACTTTATTGCCGGCATCAAAGTGGATACCCCGCCCGAATCCCTTATGTCATTGCAAACGCTGGGACATTTTCTGAGTAATAGCCCAATAAGAGATAGATTTGTCAACCGAAAATAGGGCCGAGTCATGTAAGCGCATGTTAGATGAAATTTCTATTATTTCGAAGTTTCGGTGGGAAATCTCTCCACTTTTGCTTTTCCTTTCAATTCTTCAATGAATGAATTTAATTGCTTCCGAGCTTTTTGCTGTTTTAGGTATTGCTGAAGCTTGTCTTTGATAACCTCATAACTGAACGCAGTTTCAGCTTTTTTTCCTGTTACTTTAATCAGGTGGTATCCGAACTTTGTCTCGACGATGTCGCTAACTTCCCCCGGTCTTAAAGCAAAAGCCGCCTCTTCAAAAGGTTTCGCCATTTGTCCCCGCTTGAAGTAGCCTAGGTCCCCACCCTTAGCCTTACTGGGACCTTGGGAAAACTCTCTGGCAAGAGCCGCGAAATCTTCACCTTTTTGCAGCTTTTGCTGAATCATTTCAAGTTGTTTGAGTGCTTCCGTTTTCTTCGATTCATCCGCCTGGGGATCAACCTTGATCAGAATGTGACTTGCCTGAACCTGCTCAGGTTCTTTGAAAAAATCCGGGTGGCTATCATAGTAAGCTTTGATTTCCTCCTCGGAGACCGTAACTTTTTGAACTATTTGCTTATTTATGAGTTGTTGAACAGCCATCCCTCGGGTAAGCCGCGATTTTAAGTCGGCCTCGGAGAGATTCATCTTACTCAAGGCATTTTCGAATTCTTCTTCACTGGGAAATCGTTTTTTCATTCTCCTCAATTGTTCATTGATTGCCTCCTCATCAACTTTGATTTCCTTCTTTTGGCTTTCCTGGTAGAGCAATTCGCGGTTGATAAGGTTTTCAAGGACATCCTTTTTGATTTTTGAAAGTTGGGAATCACTGAGAGGCTTTCTCATGCTTGAAAACCTTTGCTGGATAAGGCTCATCTCTCTATCAAAATCCTCCTTGGTGATCACTGATCCGTTAACGATTGCAACTTTACCCTCAGAAGGTTGCTTTTCTACTGCCAATGCCGATAAAGCAATCCATGCCAAACTCATGGTCATTACTAACGTCCAAAACCACTTAACACGTTTTGTCTGCATTCAAATTTCTCCTTTCCAAGATAAAAAAGATACGCCCAATCAGGGCGCTTAGGATTCCTGTCATAGCCATTATACTTCTTACAGGAGCTCTCCTTGTTGTTTTAATTGACTAAAAACCTTAGATAAAGAGGAAGCATGCAATTTGTGTATGCTATAACCCTCCGAGGAAGGGTCAATGCATAGCTTGGCTTGGCATCTATAGTGATCTCATTGGCTTTATGATTAATATAGATCAAGACAAATCTTGTTCAATCGCCTCTTAAGAGAAGCGCCGATCAGCGCCTCGTCTTCCTCTTCCTCGACGGCCTTCGGAACGAGGTCGAGCCTCACTTACCTGAAGCATTCTTCCCTTCAAAACCATGCCGTTCAGGTCGTATATTGTGGACTGGGCTTCAGTTTTATCAGATATCTCCACGAATCCGAATCCTCTCGATTTGCCGCTATACATATTTTTTTTAATAACTTTTGTAGATTCGACTGCCCGAAGACCTCAAAAACCTTTTGCAAATCCTCTTCGGTGATCTCGTATGATAAATTACCTAACATAGATATTCATTCTGACATCTTTGATTAATCTAGAACATTTTGCCGGAATTTCTGTTAATTAAATTGCTTGTAAAAGAATATGTGCTTTGCCCTGAACAATCCCGGGATTAAAAAACATTCCTTCACTATTAGGCTTCCTAATATTTTTGTTAGATTACGACTACTTAGAGAAATAAAAATGTCATGCGATTTCAACTAATTCGACATCAAAAATCAAACTGTTTCCGGCTAACGGATGATTTGCATCAAGAGTCACCATGTCTTCATTCATTTCCGTAATAATTACATCGATGAAATGGCCATTTGGCTGTCGAATCTGTAATCTTTGTCCAATAGCAGGTCTAATATTATCAGGGAAATCGCTCTTCTTTACATCCACTATTAAATCTTGGCTCCTTTGTCCATATGCTTCATCCGGTGGGATTCTAATGGTTTTTGTATCACCGACTTCCATGCCGAGAATGCTCTTTTCGAATCCTGGAATTATGTTTCCGCTTCCCATTACAAATTCAAGCGGCTGGCGGTTTTTTGTGGTCTCGAATACCCTGCCGTCTTCCAGTCTTCCCATATAGTGTACTTTTACCGAATCTCCATTTTTTGCCCGAGTCATGTAAACCTCCTATAAATGTTTTTTGCAATGTTGAGTTTCTGCCCTGACAATTTGGTTTAAGCTATTAACAGTAAGGCAGGGAGCCGAAACCAAAACCAACGGCTTAGACAAACTGTCTCATCAACGCTTTAGCCCATTTAGAATAGCTGAAGCACTGGGGAATATCTCTGAAGTCTCCCCGGACATAATTAAAAGAGTCCACATACTATGTTGAGCATCTCAAAGACATTAGCAACTTCCACGTGCATGCTGTGTTGAACACATATGGGCAATTCAAAATAGGCGGAAACGACAAGAGCTGTCTGACATAATGATGTATTGCTATTTTAGCTGGAATGAGAAAAAAGGTTAGTGTTCTTTAAATGAAAATGGAACAGACGCATACGCATGACGTGTACATGGAGTTAGTCAACGTCGAGCACCGGCAAGCACGGGTTTGTCGTTCGGGGAAAAACAGTTTCGAAGAGTTAGCATTGAATCGGGGAGGATTACTTCCTATTGATGTGATCACAAACAGATTCTGTTAAGAAAGAACATTAAGTGTATACACTTTGCAAAATGCTTGTTTTTAAAATAATTGAAAGAGAAAGATAAGTCAACCATTTTTTTATTAAATACTCTCTTCTCTGTAAAATATTTATTTTTTTCATCAGTAATATCCGGTTTGCTTTACAATAAAATCAAATAGTTACAAATAGAGGTAAAATAATTAATTTGTCAAAATCAAAATTGTCATGTAATCCTTAATAATTAGAAAAAAGCAGTAAAGCACAACTGCCGCCCTTCTGAATCAGAGTTTCTATTATTCTCTTGAGGGACCATCAACTCTATGAGCGTGATTCTCTCCAACAGGTTGACCTCCAGACGCTTTTTTATCTCGTACATTTCGAAGGGAGAGCAATATATAAATCGGAGAAACGCCAGCAACAGACAGGTGCACAGGGCGATGAAAATCTGAATCAGCACAACATTTTTGCTGGTGCCCAGAAAGCTTTTGATCTTCAGATGACCCTGATCCATTTGAAGAGCAACACCTGCCAGCGCTCTTTTTACAGTTATAAGTAATCTGGGAGATTTGGCCCAGCGAAAGACCGAAAAGCACAGCTCCACTATGGTGGCATCCAGGGTGTAGAGCTTATGCTTGAAGCGGAATTTATGGCCAGGTGC
>CAZTAS010000275.1:0-7720 GCA_964611635.1 uncultured Thermodesulfobacteriota bacterium | reverse complement strand
AAATTAATTTAATTCTTGATCAAATTAATTCAGGTATCCATTTTTGTGAAGAACCGAAAATCTAAACTTTCCGGATAATCTCAACCTCTCCACTATTTCCATCAATTCTCACCCAATCGCCTGTTCGGATGGTTCTAAGGGGATCTTTTTCAATCTGGTCAACAATGGGGATTTTAGTACCGTAGAACTCCTCAGCCAGGAGAGCGCAGACGATGATCATTGACTCGCTTTTCAGGTTAATGATAGCCGCTGGAGCGGCACGGTTTCGAACAGCCTCAAGGAAGATCCCCGGAGTACCGGTTGAGCCTCGGCCGTATGGAAAAACGAAGACTTTCCCTTTGATCGATTTTCCTAATAGATCGTGTCTCTTATCGATTACCATCCCCGTCTGAGTATCTATCCCCTGCCAGAACCCGAAGGGCTTTGCGGTGACGACCGCTTCGCCCTCGACAATTCCACTTGAGCATCCCCGACCCTTAAGCTTTAAATTCACTGGCTTAACTCCCTTAATATTTGCCCTTTAAGGGCCGTTTCTATGCATGCGTGTGTAGTGGTAAAGTAGCATTCCGTCCCAACAGTTGTAGGGGTATAGTAAGCAAACTTCCCCGAATCAGTCACCAGATATCGGAAGTTCCATGCGGAAAGAGGACAGTCGTTCAGGCAGGTCCCTACCATAATCCGGCCTCCCGCCTTCTCAATAATATCGATATACCCCATCTTTCTTGCTATAGTTTCCACAATTTCATTCGTGCAGACCCATAGCTCCACGTTTTCGTGAATCTTTTTTCCCTCAAGAAGCTCGGCATAGCGGCGTATCTGATCAATTGAGGCATGGGGGCAACCTAGACCCACTAAATCCACCTTGTCCCCGCTGTATGGTCCCATGCTCTCCATAGTCTCCTCAATATCTTTAATGCCTACCTTAACCCGCTTCAATGGTTCTTTGCCAAGGAAGGCCTCATTAAGTGTACGAGCTTCCGGGGTGATTCCAACAATATGATAGAGGGCAACCGATCCGGCTGAGGCAGCAGCAGCGCTAAATGCCTTTAGCTGGTCGAAGCTTGCCTCTATAAGCCCGATTATAACCGGGATCTTATCCTCGGCGATCTGACCGACTAGGTAGCCTAGCGCCGGAAAGTGGACGTCGGAAAAAACATCGCTTAACTCCCGATCGAGCTCCACCAGTATCTCACCACCACGATTTTCAGGTATGTGGAGTCCGAATCGAGGCACTTTCCCTAAAATGGCTGCACATAGATCTACGTGTGCCGACATGCGGTTTGTCCTTGCCCCGATAACAGAATTGACAAAGGCCACCGCATTTGACTCTGACCAGGCTAAATCTTGCCCGAAGCGAGGAACATTGAGGAGGTAATAAGGTGTGCAAGTCCATGTCGGGATCACACCCATCTTCTCAAGGAGCTCGGCAATAATTATCTGACGCTTGGAGTAATCCTCTGGCGTTTTAAACTCCTTCCATCGCTTGAAGTCTATAGAACCAGGATCCAGAGTTGTGGGGACAAAGACTCTTGCCCCCTGTTCCACCAATCTTTCATAGATCTCTATCCCTGCTTCCCCTGCTATCTGGTAAGAGCAGGCGACAAGGTGGGCACTGGCGACCGGTATCATCCTATCGGCTCCGCTCACTTCACCGAGCTTTTTGAGGATTCGCATTGAAATTCTGCGGGGTTCCCCCTCCTCTCCTTCTAAGACCCTCTTTTCCTCTTCTGTCAGCTCCATAACCGAAAAAACCTCTCTAAAAGCCGGATTTAAGAGTTCAAAATTCCAGGACTCTGGAAATTTCTAGCGTCCAAACTCAAACTCTATTTAGAGCCAGTATCTTTCGGGCGGGGGAGAAAGGAAGTAAAGTAAGAGAAGCTCACGTGTCTCAGAGACCTCATTCTGGCTTATATGCTTCGATCTCAAAAGGGATAGGATCGCAACCTACGCTCAAACCATTCTATCCCCTCATCTATCCTGTCGTTTCCTCTCGCCTTGCCTGGGGAACACTGAGCCGCCAAACCCTTTGTCGGGAATCCGGATTGACAATTCGGAATATCAAATTTGATATCTGCAAGTAATAGCAATAAAGCCCTCATTCTTTTCGGGATATTCGCTGTGGTCACATCCCCAAATAAGCTGCTTTTATCTCCTTGTTAGTTTGAAGTTGTTCCCTGGTTCCCTCAAGATGGATCCTGCCATTTTCAAGAACATAGCCCCGGTCGCAAATACCTAACGCCCGGAGCACATCTTGCTCCACCAGCAAAATGGAAACACCTTCACTGTGGATCTCCTCCAACTTCTCATACACTCCGTCAGTTATGATTGGAGCAAGCCCCAGAGAGGGTTCATCCAGCATGAGGAGGCGGGGTTTCAGCATCAATCCCCTTGCTATGGCTAACATCTGTTGCTCGCCACCGGAAAGAGTTCCAGCCATTTGTGTTCGTCGCTCTTTAAGAACTGTGAAAATTGAATATACCCACTCCTTGTTTTTTTTCCTCTCCTTTTTGGCATCCGGGAGGTAGGAGCCCATGTCCAGGTTCTCTTCTACTGAAAGTTTGGGGAAGACCCTTCTTCCCTCCGGAACATGGGCAATGCCCGCTATCGCCACCTCATAGGCTGGAAAATGGTTAATACTTTTCCCCAGGAAGGTTATACTCCCGCCATCCGCATGCAAAAGTCCCGATATGGTCTTGAGGATAGTTGACTTCCCGGCTCCATTTGATCCCAAAAGGGCTACACATTCCCCCTTCTCCACATGGAAGGAGATCCCGTGCAATACCCTCACTGATCCATAGGAGACATTTAATTCATCCAATCGCAGCATCGACAAAACCCTTCCCAAGGTATGCTTCAATTACCTTTCGGTTATGCACAACATCTTCGGGTATCCCCTCGGTTATCTTTGATCCCTGAACGATGACCACCATATAATCGCAAACCGATAAAATCGCCTTCATATTATGTTCCACTACCACAATGGTAACCCCTTGCTCACGGATTTTATTGATCAGTGAGATTGCCAACTCGCACTCTGCTGGATTCAACCCTGCCATCGACTCATCCAGAAGAAGAACATCTGGGTCGGTGGCGGACGCCCTTGCCAACTCCAGCCTTCTTTGATCGATTGTGGTTAGTTCTTTAGCCAGGGTAGCGGCTTTTGCTGAAAGTCCAACAAATTCAAGTATGCTGTTTGCTTTCTCCCTGGCTTCTTCCACATCGGCTGTGCGGCAATAGGCTCCTGTAATTACGTTGCGCAAAACTGTCATCTCCCGGAAAGGCTGGGCAATCTGAAAGGTGCGGCAAACCCCTTTATGACATATCTGATAAGGCTTGAGGCCCACAAGATTATCCCCATTGAACCAGATTTCTCCTGAATCTGGTGGATAGACCCCGGTTATCAAATTAAACAGAGTCGTTTTTCCGGCCCCATTTGGCCCTATCAGGCCCACAATCTTCCCCTTTTCCACCGTGAAGGAGAAGCGATTAATTGCACACAAGCCTCCGAAATTTTTGGTCAAGTCTTTTACTTTTAGGATCATGGCATCCCATATATTTTCTGTTTTTTATTTCCCGGCAATAACATTTCCAATCGCCGGTAAGCTCCGGCAAAAACGGTGATCAATCCCTCGGGTTTTGCAAGGACCATGCCCATAAGAATGCTGCCGTATATAATCAGTTGCAATCCAGCCAGCCCTGCACCAAATGCAGCAGATGTATACTCGGTTAAGATCCTGAGGATAAACGCCCCTATTATAGGCCCCCACAATGTCCCCAATCCTCCCACAATAGCGAATAAGGCAAGCTCAATTGAAAGGGATAGGCCAAAAACTGAGTCAGGATCGATAAAATAGGCGTATTGTGCATAGAATGTACCAGTTAAAGCGGTAAAGAAAGCACTTATTAAAAGAGCAACTTGTTTCACCCTTACTGAATCTACCCCCACTGCCTCTGCTGCATCCTGGTTTTGTCCCAAAGCCACAAGATATTGGCCTAATCTGGAATTTTCGATCTTATACGTAATGTATAGAACGATAAGGGTCATCGCTAGGGCGATATAGTAATAATAAAGCTTACTGCCGAATTGGAAATAGAGTGGCGAATGTCCCCGGTATCGTATGCTTATCCCAGTGGCTCCCATGGTGATCCACCGTTGGTTCAGGAAGAGGAAGCGAAGAACCTCAGCCAGGGCTATGGTAGCGATAACAAAATAGGGACCCCGCAATCTGAAGCACAGATGACCTATAAATAGGCTCACCAATATTGCGATAATTCCTCCCAGGAGCATACCAATCCACGGAGAGATTTCAAAGTAGTAATATAGCATAGTAGAGGCATAAGCCCCGAGACCGAAGAATGCGGCATGGCCAAGGGATAGCTGTCCCCCATAACCCCCTACGATGTTCCAGGCCTCCGCACCTGCAGCAAACATGAAAATCAGAATTAATATATGAAGGTAATATTTGGAAAGAAAAGGAGGAATAAAAAGAAACATGATTAGAATACTAATTGGCAGATATGTTTTTGGGCTAGTTAAGTTCTCCAGGGTCATGCCCCTTATTATTTTTATTAAATCGCTTTTTATTGATCTGAAAATAAGACCAAGTAACATGCTCATCTATATGCGTCCTTTGACCATAAGTCCTTCGGGCCGAAATACCAAAATCAAAACCAGCAGAATAAAAGCCACCATTACCCCAGAATCGGCAGAGATAAAAAAGATCCCTAAAGCTTCGGATACTCCAAGAATCATGCCGCAGAAGAATGCCCCTTTTACATTACCAAGTCCCCCCATTATCACCACTGCAAAGCTCATCAGGGTAAATTCTGCCCCCACCATCGGGAAAACGTACAAATAGGGTACAATCAATGCTCCACAGGCTCCGGTAACAGCAGAAGCCAATCCAACTGCCAGCATATATATTCTGTCGGTGTTAATGCCCATGAATTGGGCTACATCCCTATCTTGAGCAGCAGCTCTCATTGCCTTGCCCATATCGGTCTTTATCAGGAAGTATCCAAGGCCTACACTGATTAAAATTGCCGCACTGAAGGCGATGAGCCGGGGATATCCGAGGGTTACCTCAAACATTCGGATATACATATCCGAATAGCTTGTCCTCACTGTCCTGTAGTCAGCAGTAAAGATAAGGAGGGCCAAGTTTTGTAGTACAAGGGATAGTCCAATGGTGAGAAAGATCTTTGCCTCATCGCTCTTTGGAACCACCCGGCGAAAAAAGAAGCGATAAATTAACACTCCGAACACGAAAAGCAAGGGAACCACAAAGAAGAGCGAGATCAAGGGATCCAGTCCACCAAATTTCGCCCACATCCAGTAAGTTATAAACATCCCGATCATCATAAACTCCCCATGGGCGAAGTTTACGATTTGAACCACCCCAAAGATTATGGTCAATCCAATGCTAACAAGGCTGTATATCCCACCAAGCATGATTCCGCTTAGAATGACTTGGATTACGATGGGCAAATCCATTTGTACTTTTAACCTTTCTCCCCTGCGGTAAATTTTTCTTGAATTGAGATGGCGTGTGGAGAAATTTTGTTTTAATTTCCGCCGAGGGGCAAGGTCTCACTTGAAGACCATGCCCCGGTTTCGTCCTAAACTACTTTCGCTCCATCCACTTCGGAACGGGCCAGACTGCCTTCACAGAGGCGCTGTCTTTCGGCCAGATACATCTTAGATCACCCTTTTGCCACTGGACCATTACAGGGTGAACAAACTTGTTCCATCCAGTCTCATCAAATGAGACCCGATGCCCGGGCATCACCGACTGGGGGCCTTCCTTAAAGTCTACTTTGGCAAGAACCTCACGGACTTTTTTGGGGTCTTTGGATTTGGCAATTTCCATGGCCTCCTTTATCACCCACATGATAAGGTAAGATTCTCCCGCATGTTCCTGCAGAAACTCACCGTACTTTTTCGCATATCTGCTTGCAAAATCCTTTACCTCAGCGTAGGGCAAGTCATAGCTCCAGGAGGAGACGCTGATAATATATTCCGCATCCTTCCCGAGAGTTTTATAGAAATCGGGCATCAGATAGCCTGCACCACCACCTATGAATACGGCATTGCAGTCCAGCTTCTTCATAGTTCTAAGGATAAGGATAGAATCGGTGAGGTAGGAGACCGGGAAAAGGATCTCAGCCTTTGATGCTTTGATTTTACTTACAAGGGGATCTGCATCTGTGAACCTGGCCTTGTAAGGTTCAAAGAGGGCAATTTCATAGCCGAATTTCTCGCACTTCTCCTTAATTCCGCCTGCTGTGTCTGTTCCATAAGCTGTGTCTTCGTAAACAATGGCAACTTTATTATGCTTGGTATTGTACTCTTTATCCAGCTCTCTTAGGGTTTCCACTTGCATATAGCCGAAGTGGCTAGCCTTAGGCGATACCTGAAAGACATACTTGTACCCTCTGCCGGTAATCTTGTCGGATATAGAGCCGGTAAGCCAAGGAATCTGGTTCCTCTCGGCCACCTCGCTTGCGGGAATGGTGTGCCCACTGTAATAAGCACCATTAAATGCGGTGATATCATAACTGTTTACAAGCCGCTCGGCTTCCGATATGGCAACTTTTGGATTTGTCTGGGTATCGGCAACTATTAGTTTGATCTTTGCTCCATCAAGAGCTTTTATCCCACCTGCAGCGTTGATATCCTCGGCAGCCAGCTTGGCAGCATTCACGCATGTTTCCCCAATCCTTGCCCCTGGCCCGCTACGGGGATATACTACGCCGACGTAAACTTCCTTCACAGCAAAAGCAGGTGAAATAAATGTTAACACTACAGCCAAAGTTAGCAAAAAAATAAAAACCCTTTTAATCTCCATGGCTTCCCTCCTTTAATTTCCCCTCTGGCCTTATTGGCCATTGAATCCTTTGGCCGATCCAGCGGGAACAAATAAAAAGTCCACCATAACGTCTTAAATCGCCAAGATCTCTTTCTTTTTTCTATCCTCCTTTCTATGGCTTGTTTAGTCACCTTCCTGAAAAGTTTAAAGATGTAACGTGTGTCTCTTAAATACAAAAACCCTATAATCCGACTTCGTGAAAATAGGGTTTTCTAAGGACGTCTCTTTCATAGCGCCCTCTCTGTTAAGAAAATATTTGCACCTGCTCTAAGAAAAAAGTTCATGATTCAGCTCAATGGCTTATATGGCTTTCATCTCATAATAACACATTAATGTCAAGAAAATTTTATAAACCGATCCATGTTATTACTTAGTGTCCCTCTTTTATTGAAAGATTGTTATGGCACACGGTAAATCAATAATTCTCTGGTACTCCAAATGTGATCGGTTATACCAGATGCCATAGCTGGAGTTCTCTTAGGCTCAGGTTGTTACGCTCTATGAAGGAGATGTTGACACTTTTACTAACAGGAGAGGTCTCCAAGAGCATCTTTATCTCCTCCTCTTTTCCAAAAATAACCTTGGTACTTATAGAGAGCACGTGGCCCTTTCTGCGGTGCTTTAGAACCTGTGCATATTTAAGCTCTGGAGGAGGCTTGAGTTTAGGTTTCTTGCGGCGTCCTCTCTTGCGTGGTCCCTTTGACATATCCTCTGGGATAACATATACTATAAAAAAGGCGTCTTTTATAATGTTTCAACTCATCGCTTGTAAAAAACGGGATAATCCCATCAGTGATAAAATATATCTTTTCTACAAGCTTATAGGCATTGGTCTTGGTTCTTTTACCAAC
>CAZTAS010000274.1:0-7775 GCA_964611635.1 uncultured Thermodesulfobacteriota bacterium | reverse complement strand
GGAGATCCTAAACCGCCAGCTTATTCTTTTTTCAAAGAGCTAAAGTGTTACAAAAGAGGGAATTTTGATTTAGCATTCCCGCATCAAGGAGCAGGCTTTGCATTGATTTTACAGAGTATCAAAAGATTATGCAGTTTCTTATCATGGCAAGAAAAGAAGTCTCAGAATTAAAGCTTGATTAATAACACTAAATAACATGAGGATTTTATCATACCGACATTCAAAAGAGTGATTCATTACCTTTGAGGCTGCAACGAGAAATGAAAATAAGGAGGAATCGAATTTTTCAAAGGAGCTAACCGCATGGAAAATAGAATTATTCAATCCGACATTCTTATTATCGGTGGTGGAAGTGCTGGATGCATGGCCGCTAATCGGGCGCTGGAAGTGGATCCTGGCCTTAAGGTGGTGATTTTTGAAAAGGGGGATATTAAGTATAGTGGCTCCATTGCCCGAGGCATGGATGCGCTAAACATTGTTGCCATTCCCAACTTCACAACTCCAGAACTCTATGTGGATGCTAACACAATTAGCTGCAATGGCGTGTTAGACTCGCCACCAAGCTATATGATGGCACGGCGTTCCTTCGGCCTTTTAAAAAAACTTGAAGGATGGGGAGTATATTTTCCACAGGACGAAAAAGGCAATTATCGAACCCTTCAGCTTCATCCAGTTGGCAAATTCTTAACTGCTATGGAGGAGCCCGACCTCAAAGTCATTATATCTACCAAAGCGCAACAGAAGGGTGCCATGGCGATTAATCGAACTATGGGACTGAGACTTCTGATGGATGATGGCCGCGTGGCTGGAGCTGTGGGCATTAATGTTCGTACTGGTGAATTAGTAATCTGTCGCGCAGGGGCTGTGATAATCACCAGTGGCGGTACCGCCCGATTCGGACTCCCCAACTCCGGGTATCTCTATGGAACCTCCGATTATCCAGGCAATACCGGCGACGGTTATGTAATGAGTTACTTAGCAGGAGCTAGCTTGACGGGGATGGAGCAATCCCACAGGTCCATGCTCATAAAAGATGCCAATATACCTTTACTGGCAATTACCATTAATCGAGGTGGGAGAATGATGGATATTTTCGACAATATCCTTATGGAATGGAGTTGCCACGAACATGAAAAGTCCATCGAGTCGTTCAAAAAGGGCTGGGGACCCCTTCGCATTAGACTCAGCCATCTCCCTCCAGAGGTAATTCAGGAGATCGAAGATATCCTTTTCACTACAGAGCGACCTATTCAGCAAAGGTTTTTTAAAGGACGGAATGTGGATTTCAGAAAAACTGATATTGAGCTCTGGCCTACAGAGCATAAACTTTGCGGGGGACATGGAATGTGCGGGGTTGTAGTCAATGAGCGGGCAGAAACCGATGTTCAGGGATTATACGCTGCTGGAGACGTGGCATGTGTGGCCAAAGGACATCTGACTGGAGCTTTTGTCTTTGGAGAGATTGCAGCGGAGGAAGCTGCTCGGTTCGTGCAATGTAATTCAAAACCCGGAATGAACACAGAGCAAGTTGATGAGATTCAAGAAATTCGCGATCGTCGCTTTTCCTATGCCGACAAGCTCATAGATATCCGTGATCTTGAGTACAAAATGCGACGGCTGATAAATGACTATGTGGTTTCTCCCAAGAATGCATACAAGTTGAATAGATGGCTAGAATGGGCCAAAAGGTTTGAACACGAAATCGACAACGATGTGGCTATCAGTAATGGCCACGAACTCTCCAAGCTTTTCGAGGGAGAAAACATCCTCAAATGCGCAACATTTTCTGCCTTGGCTTCCCTAGAGCGCAAAGAAAGCCGCTGGGGAAATTCTCACCTTCGCACCGATTACCCGGGGCGGGATGATAAGAACTTTCTATGCCATATTGATGTTCGAAGAGGGAAAGATCCTGGAGAAATATTAGTTTGCAGGCGTCCATTGAACCGTAATTTGCCAAGCTGAAGGAATGGTTATGAGATCAAATGTCAATATTGTTGTCAATAAAGATACCTGTTACGTGTGTGGCATTTGCATCGAACGATGCATCTTGGATAACCTTCGGATGTACCTGGCGCTGTGCCGCGTTGCCTGCCCCATCCACATGAACTGCCAGGGCTATATACGCCTGATCGCCCAAGGCAAAGAGGCGGAAGCGGCGCGGGAGGTGCATAAAGATCTCCCCTTCGCGGGAATCGTGGGTCGAGTGTGCACTCACCCCTGCGAGGAGCAGTGCGCACGGCAAAAGGTGGACGACCAAGCTGTTCACATCCGCGCCTTGAAACGATACCTGGCTGATACGTTGCCTGAGATTACAAATGAGCCTTTCAGGGTCAATCAAAAGACCGGGAAGCGGGTGGCTGTTGTCGGATCGGGTCCCAGCGGACTCATGGCTGCACACGATCTGGCTGTGTATGGGCATTCCGTGACGGTCTTCGACTCGGCATCCGAGCCCGGAGGGATGCTGCGCTGGGGGATTCCCGCCTTCCGACTCCCTGAGGAAGAAGTAATGCGTTCCATCAAAATGCTGGAAACAATGGATGTTATATTTCAAACTGGTTGTTCACTCGGCAAACAGATGGAACTGGATCAACTGGAGCGACAATGGGATGCAGTATTTCTCGCCACAGGCGCTGGATCTCCAGCACGACTTGGCTTACCTGGCGAGGACTTAGAAAATCTGTACTTGGGGCTTGACCTGTTGCGTGAAGTTAGGGAAGGTAAAACCCCTTATCTTGGAAAGAGCACCATAGTTATCGGGGGGGGCAATACAGCAGTGGACGCTGCGCTTACATGTAAGAAGCTGGGTGTCCAAGACATCAGCATCGTCTGCCTGGAGGAAAGAAATACCATGCCGGCATTCCAAACGGAACTGGAAGAGGCTATGGAAGAGGGCATAACGATCCAGGATTGCTGGGGGCCGAGGAGAATAACTCGACATGATGATGACCGAATCAAGGTGCAACTGTCGCGCTGTATCAGGGTCTTTGACGAGCTGGGTCAGTTCCGACCTATTCTTGAAGAGGAATGTGGTATTGAACCGATAGCAGAATCGGTGGTAATCGCCATAGGGCAGAAATCCGAAAATTCTTGTATTCCCGATGAACTCTTGGATGAAACAAAACAATCTCTCTGCGTAGATCCTGTGACCATGCAGACAAAACGCCCTAAAGTGTTCGCTGGAGGAGATATGGTGCTTGGTGCACAATCCGTCATCGATGCCATGAAACAAGGAAGAGAGGCAGCTATCTCGATCGACCGGATACTGCGAGAAGAGACACTCCGCTGGGGGCGGGCTTACTGGGACAGGACATGTATAACCGACTTTTCCATTGACTATTCCAATGCTGTCACCTACCATCGGGCATTTTTACCTCGCGTGCCTATCAAAGCAAGGGATTTACCCTCTGAAGTTGAAAAAACGATGGATGCAAAAGATGCTAGGGCTGAGGCCGAAAGATGTCTGAATTGTGGCTATCCGGCCGAGGTCAATCAGACCTGCTGGTACTGTCTCCCTTGCGAGATCGAATGTCCGGTGGACGCTCTGGAAGTGCGGATGCCCTATCTTGTGAGATAATGGGGTTTGCTGAGTAAAATTTCCATAACAGATGCTTTATCGAAACAAATAAAGGAGACTAATATGTGCACTATCGGAGCTGTGGCAACGTCTGACTCTCACGGCAGGCCCGTGGTTTTTGCTCTTAAGACAAGCGATTACAGACTTTCAGGAATATGGCATGGGATTATACAGGGTGGCAAAGGGCATGATATCCTAGGTTCCCAAAGGTGGGAAGTTTCAGGAGTCAACGCCGGTATGAACCGGAAGGGCCTAACTGTGCTTCGTGCTTACTTGGGCTATCAAGAAGGACCTTTTGAAAATATCGGCAAACAGGAATACCCCAAAGATAGTTTTTCCTTTGATTTAGACCGCCGAGGCGCTATTACAGCTGCGATGCTGGAGTGCTGCTGTTGGGTCGATGAGGCCCTTTCCTATTTTCATGATGCACTGCCTAGGTACTGTAATAAGGGGAGCGGGCAAAAGGGCATCCTTCTCATGCTAACAGACATTAAGGGGCATATCGGCGTAATTGAGTTCTGTGAGGATCGAATAGCTTCAAAAATATATCCTGAAGGATATACTGCCCGGGGCAATAACGGACTTCTCGTTTTTCTGGAGGAGCAGGCGTCTTTAAGTGATGTGGTGCGTAAAGATCGGGAGCATCGTTACTACCGAATGCTAAAGGAAGTGAGAGAAGTATATGAGATGATGCCAAAGGGAATTAGCAAAACTGAGGCTCTGGCAAAGCTAAAGGGCGTTCTAAGCTGGCATGGACCAGCGGGAGAGACAGAGCCTGGGGCTATATGCGCCCACGGGATAAAAGCGCCCGGGGCCCGATTTCCTGGTAATGAGTCCTTTTGGACAATCGCTGGAGTGATTTTCGATGTAGTTGAAGGTCGCATGCATTATGCTGCCGGCAGCACCCCCTGCAACGCTACATGGCGAAGCCTAACTTTTCCTGATTAAATTAGTTGCATTTAGGGACTACTATGACCAGAAAACGGCTTAGATCTATTATCTTGGGATGCATTATATTAATATTTTCGGCCATTGTTTATTTGGTCCTGATTCCCATGGGTGTTTACGTTCCTGAGAATATTCCCCAAGTTCAATCACCTGCCTTCTTTCCAACCCTTGTCATCGCGATAATTGCATTTTTGGGCTTATTGATATTGCTTCTTAGGGAAAACCCTCCTCACGATTCCGAGGCCGATCGGTGGAATATCAGAGATCTCAGTTTGGTTTTATTGATCTTTATTACGTATTACATTTTGATCCACCTGCTAGGTTTTTTTTCTCATCGATCATTATACTATTCATTTTCATCATTGCATTCAACTCAAGGAACTGGAAAATGACTTTCGCAATTTCCATCATTGTGCCTCTCATTTTTTACTATTTTTTTAAGAGTGTTGATGTTTATTTTCCATTGGGTATCTTAATCGAAGCTTTTGGGAAATTATTCGGAAGTCTTGGAAGTTAAAGACTATGGGAATTATAGATAATATACTAATTGGCTTACAAATGATCACATGGCATAGTTTAGCTGCCCTGATTATTGGTACAGCGATCGGGATTATAGTTGGGGCGCTTCCCGGCATGGGGGTCACTATGGGAGTGATTCTCGCGCTTCCCTTCACCTTTACAATGAATTCCATTACTGCAATCCTTTTTCTTGTGGGCATTTACAAGGGCGCTGTCTATGGTGGCTCGATTTCGGCCATTCTCATTCGTACGCCTGGGGTTCCATCCGCAGCCGCAACCATTCTTGACGGCTATCAACTGAATAAGCAGGGAAAGGCAGGGAAGGCCTTGAATATGGCCATTTATAGCTCGGTAGTGGCCGATTCTATCAGTAATCTGGCACTTATCACATTTGCAGCCTTACTCGCCACACTTGCCCTTCGTTTTGGTCCTCCTGAGTTTTGTGCGCTCATTTTGTTCTCTTTGACCATCATCGCAGGAGTTGCAGGTGAATATTTGATTAGAGGCTTGCTTTCAGGGGCTCTAGGTTTGTTAGCCGCGACAGTGGGGATGGACGAGATTTATAGCAGTACCCGTTTCACGTTTGGCAACATAAATCTTATGGCGGGCCTGAGCTTTATCCCGGTTGTCGTCGGAATTTTTGCAATACCCGAAATTGTATCCAAATTCCTCCAGCGCAAAAGGATTCATCAAACAGAAAAAGTAGATGGCAAACTTGGAGAAAGACATGTTTCCTGGCAAGAATTCCGGGGATGCCTAAAGACCATAATACGGGGAAGCATCATTGGGGTGATTCTCGGGGCCATCCCAGGGATCGGAGCCGCCCCAGCAGCTTTTCTCAGTTACAATGAAGCCAAGAGGAGTTCAAAAAATCCAGAATTATTTGGAAAAGGAAAACTGGAGGGCGTTGCGGCAGCAGAAGCTGGAAATAATGGGGTATGTGGTGCTACCCTGATCCCGTTGCTGACGTTGGGCATCCCTGGCGACATTACCACAGCAGTGATGCTGGGTGCTTTCATGATGCAAGGCCTAATTCCAGGGCCCATGCTTTTCAAAGAACACGGTGACATAGTATACGGCATCTTTGTGGGTATCATATTTAGCAGTTTAGCACTATTTGTTTTGGGCAAGATTGCTGTCCGCTTATTTACTCGGCTTTCCATGATATTTCCTGCCTTCCTTTTTCCTGTGATCCTGATCATGTGTGTATTCGGAACATACGCTGTGAAAAAACAACTCTTCGATGTACTGGTTATGTTCTGCTTCGGAGTGATAGGCTTCGTCATGGAGGAGTTTGACATTCCGCCTGCTCCATTTTTAATAGGATTCATTCTGAGTCCCATGTTCGAGAACAATTTGAGGAGGGCTTTGCGCATGTCGGAGGGTGATCCTTCTATTTTTTTCACCCGTCCCATATCATTGCTCTTTGTAATACTGGCTTTTATTTCGATTGTGTTGTTTGTTAAAAAAAGATATCAAATGAAAAGTGTTCGTGCAGGGGCATAGCTGCAAAGAGTCCCAAAAAGTTGGATAGGGAGCATGATTAGGGATTAAAACAATTAAGAAAAAGGGAGGTAAGAAATGAAAACATTAAACGTTTTTGTAGTTATTGCTTTGTTTGTCTCTCTTCTGGGTATTCAGGGATCTAATTGCCTAGCAGTTGAGTATCCAACAAAAGTGATAAGACTGATAGTCCCTTATGGGCCTGGTGCCACAGATTTAGCCGCCCGAGCTATTGCCGCAACTATTCACAAATATTTAAAAGGGCAGAAGATAATTGTTGAGAACATGCCGGGTGCCGGTGGTCAAATCGGAGCCCAGTTCCTCCTGAAATCCAAGCCCGATGGATACACATTGCAAATGACACCGATTGCTTCAGGCGTTACAGTACCCGCATTACACGTCAATTTGCCTATCAAGTATGATTCATTTACATTTGTTGCCATAACACAATATAGTCCTTGTATGGCAGTGGTGAATTCCGACTCACCGATTAAAACTTTCGAGGATTTACTTAAAGCCCTAAAAGAAAATCCGGGCAAGCTGAAATATTCCACTTCAGGGCCGGGTACGGAAAAAGTAGGGGCCAATCTCATTTTGAAAGGCATAGGACTGGGCCCGAAAGGGGCTATCGAGATTCCTTTCCAGGGGGGAGCTGCAGCAACAGCGGCTATGCTTGGAGGGCATGTAGATTTTATGTGCCAAACCACTCCTAATGTAATTGAGCATATAAGGGCTGGCAAAGTACGTCCACTGGTGGTCGCCACACCTAACCGGCTCCCATACCTGCCGGATGTGCCAACCACAGAAGAAGTTGGTTTTCCTGAGTACAATATCAAGGCTTGGAGAGGCATATGGGGTCCACCAAATCTGCCTGATTATGTTATTAACACATGGGAACAAGCCCTTCAAAAGCTAGGTAAAGATGAAGAATGGTTAAAAAGTCTCGAAAAGATAAGGGATGTACCCTATATTTTGAATTCAAAAGAAACTAAGGCTTTTGTGGATAATGAGTTTAAACGATACCGCGCACTGTTCACTGAGCTAGGCATTCTTGTAAAGTAACTAACTAATGGTTCACTAAAACAAGGTGTAATCCAGATATCTCCTTTTGGCAAAAGAAGATATCTGGATTAATAAATTTTTTCTTTAGTACTAAAGTTAGTTGTATCTATAAAGAACGACATTAATTAGTTGACATACAGGTTATATTAATATATAATCCTTCCGAAAA
>CAZTAS010000273.1:0-7894 GCA_964611635.1 uncultured Thermodesulfobacteriota bacterium | reverse complement strand
GGCACATATTCCCTAGCCCCCACATACACATCGCCTTCAGCCCTCAAACCAACAGACTTTTCCCACTCAAAACGCTCCTCAGGACTCATGGTTTCATAGTCTAGCGGAATTTCAGGTTCTTTGCCGACTGTACCCTTGTATCCCGCCAAGCCATAGTACCCAGGGCTATGGCCTGTTATCCTTGCGTAAACATCGGGGTTGTATTCCGTCTGCCCCTTATCGGTGACAACATAGCCCACATCGCCCGCTATGCCCGTGTATCCCTCATGAACTCCCTTCTCAAACCACTGTGGCGCAGTTCCACCAGTCTTTGTCCTGCTGGTGTAGAAGCCGTACCTGTCCACCCTCAGCACTTCACGTGGGCTTATCAGCATTTTGCCGTCTGGCGAGTACTTGGCGTCCTTAACGTAGTATCCTCTGGCATCCCAATGCCAGTCACCGCTTTTCAGAATATCCTGCTGCTTCTGCTGCGCTTTCATAGCAAGGTTGTCAAATTCCCAATCAGCCTTGCTCGGTCTCCACCGCCACATGCCAGTCTCAGTCCTTATGGACTGGTAATGCCCTGTATCCGAAGGCGGCGGGGGCTTCGGCGGCTCAACAACAGAAACTCCAGCACTCGTGCCATGCTGGATATTTGACATCCGTTCCGTCATCGCCATCTCTTCCTGCTGTCTCCTGTGCGACCTTGCCATGTCAAATCAACCTTATAGGCGCTTTTCTAGTCAGCTTTTTCCCCTGCTTCTTTTTCTTTTTCAGGGGCAAACCGAAGTAGTACTTCCCCAATTCGGAAGGCTCCTTGGCCATCTGCTCCTTCTGCTTCCTGACAGTCTTCCTCTGCTTGTAAGCCTTGTATCTCTTCTTATGCCTAGCTAACTTCTCCTTGGACGTCATAAAGTGTATGCCCATGACTTATCCTTTCTTGCGCCTATTCAAGTCATAGAAATACAGGGCATCAGACCTTGCCGCCATCTTGGTCGCTGGGTCGGTACTGACATTCGCCAAAGCCTGCATACCCCTTGCACTGGCCAATGCATCACCCTTGTGCGCCCTCAGCACCAACCGCCTGCGCTTCTCCATCCCCATGCCCTTCTCCCACCCCGTGTGCACCTTCGGCTCATAAAACCGCTTCGACTTCGGTGTCCTCCCTGGCTTCCCCCTGTCTGCCACCATAAATGTGGAGCGCCCCACCTTGGACGACTTCACTACCGTCCCGTCTTTCCTCCTGTACGCCTTCCGCTTGTATGCCTTCCGTTTTACTCTCAATTGTGGCATTTCTCCCCTCCCTTTTTTATTTCCTGCAAAACTCTCTTATTTTAATTGTGAGTTTCTCGGTTTTTTGAAGTTCATCTTCCCAAATGACCAAGGTATCCCACCCATAAGTCTTGTAAAATTGCCTATCTTCACGTTCCACTTGTTCCCTAGTAAGTTCAGGTCTCTTTTTCAAAAACCTCGACAAGTGCCAGTATATACCGTGAACAAGTATCGCTGCTTTTCTGCCGTTTACATTCACTATGTCAGGGTTTTTACCACATATTATAACCTGACCATCCCCAACATATTTCCATTCATCAGGGGCAATCTCATGAAGCATCCCCAATACCGCAATCTCTGGCTTTGTAGGACGAATTTTTGCAGCCTCTAAGGTACGCCTTACCACAAAGTCTCTGAAAGTTTCATTACTCCAATTCCGTTTGGCCGCAACACTCTTCTTTTGTCTAGCCTCATCAGACTGTGTATGCCGATAACCAAAGTGATATTTATTGCCTGTATTCATTGCACTAATTCTAGCACGCTCTTCTGGAGGCACATAACAACCTCGCCGTGCCTCAACTGCTTTTGCCCATTGGCTAGGGTCATGTACCCTTCGCTTCTGCCCCTCAGACTTCCTTTCTCTTTGTTCCTCTGTATCCCTATGATCTAGAGCAAAACTGTTATTTGTCATCGCCTTTCTACGCTTTTCACGTACCGCTAAACCCGCTGGCGTTTGATACCATTCTCTCAAGGCTTTACTACGAATAACACTTAATTCCTCAGGTGACAACATCCTAAGCACCCTCTCTGTTAAGCAATAGGGGATAGGCTCATAACAAGCCTATCCCCTATCCAATGAAGATGCAACTACGTGCCCAAATAGGAGATAGGCACTAAGCGGCACCTTGCATACTTTTCACTATCATAAACACTACCCGTTTTATGTTAACTTAATCTTTCGATTAAGGTCGGACTATCCCATCATCCCTATCGAAAGGGATGCTGACCCTCTAGTCTCTACGCACGCCCAAAAGCCATCAGGCTTTTTGCTTGGTTCGGGATTGCCATATTCCATAAGGAACTTAGGGTTCCCCCGACTTTGGCCAGTTATTCGACTAGGATTACTCCTAGAAGCCACAGTAGATTTTATGGCTGCGAAGACTATCAGGATTCCTATATGTTAACTGCAACTTACTTGTTCGTTGCAGAGCGGACTATACCATAGACTCTTGCGAGCCTCCCCTTGGTAGTCTCTAGCGCCTTCCCTTTTCAGGGTTATGCGTCGGGATAGGCATTTCAGCTTTCCCCCGATATTCAGGGTTTGCTTCATATGTCGCCATATGAAGGGGCTATCTCTCTTAACCCCCGTTAGCCCCGCTACGCCGCTGGAATAGGTCGGCGTGGTGATAGTGGCGATAGTGCTATTCAGCCCTGGCATCAGGTTGACCCCGATGTAGACACCGATAGCCGCCATGATTAAACCGAGAATTGCGTTCACGAATTAAAAAAGACCTCCGTCTTAAATTTTAGGAACCAGTTGATTACACGGATTGCGTCATGCCCTTCACTACGAAAAAGACTACCATGGCTGCGAAGACTATCAGGATTCGTGCTTGTTAACTGCAACTTACTTGTTCGTTGCAGACCAGACTATACCATAGACTCTTGCGAGCCTCCCCTTGGTAGTCGTTACGGGCTTCCCATTTCTGGGCTGTCCCTCGGTATTGCCATTTCAGGTTTCCACCGATATTCAGGGTTTGCTTCATATGTCGCCATATGAAGGGGCTATCTCTCTTAACCCCCGTTAGCCCCGCTACGCCCGCCGAATAGGTCGGCGTGGTAATGGTGGCGATAGTCGTGTTCAGCCCTGGCATCAGGTTAACCCCGATGTAGACGCCGATGGCTACCATAATTAAGCCCATTATTGCGTTCACGAATTAAAAAGACCTCCGTCTAGTTGTCACCACAGATATAGGCAGGGTTTAGCCCTTGCCCCTCTTGTTCTTCCCCCGCTTGACGTTCTTCCTGCGGGCAGCGGCCTGTGCCTTCTTCAGGGCACGTTTGCGAGCCGCAGTGAAGACATACTTTTTCTTAGCCACTCGCTAAAAAGACCTCCGTCTTAGACTAACAACCTTAAAATTAAAGGGCAGAATCCAAACAATTCAGAACTCTGCCCTCGGTTGTTCCGTCAGGCGACAAATACTCTATGTATATATTGGCGACTCCTTAGTTATATAATACACCATTTTTTAAATTTGTCAACAGTGTGAAGGATTAGGTAGTGTATCATTATAGTGCCGCACCCGCCAAAACAACGATGCCACTTATCAGAAATGCTTTAATCATATTACTCCTCCGACATATTGGGCAGAACAAACTGAGACCCTTGGGGGATGACGATGACCCTGATGTCCTGACCCAGCCTATCATAAAAGATATACTGCAAGACCTCTGCTGATAAACTGGCGGCAATCTCATTATTCGCTTTAACCTGAGCGGCGGTGACAATGGTAATGGACTTAGCTTTGCCCTCGGCTTCCTTTATCAAGGCATTTGCTTCACCAACCGCCTGCGCCTCACGTTGCTGTGCCTCCACTTTAATTCTTTCCAATTTGTTCTGTGCTTCTAAGACAGCCTGTTGTGCGGCAACCTTAGCTTCAATGGCAGCCGTGAACACCTGCGAGAAGGTGAAGTTCGTTATGCTAACAGCCTCAGTGACAATGCCTCTCTCCTGCAACCTTGCTGAAAGAGCCTCGGTGATTTGCGCCTTCACTGTGTCCCTCTGGTGAATCAAATCCTCAGCTTTGAACCTCGCCGTGATTTGCTTCACGGTCTCCTGTATCGCTGGGGCAGCGATAATATTGATATAGTCATCACCCAATTCCCTGTAGACAGCAGGCGCACCAGACGGCGATAGGTGGTAGTTCAATGCAATCGTTGTCGCCACGTCCTGCAAGTCATCTGAGGCAGCGGTCGCATCCGCCTGATAGATTTGTGTTCGGACATTCATAATGTGCAGTTTCACCAGCGGCGACTTGAACTGCAAACCCTGCTCCCTGTAATCGCCAGTCACAGCATTGAACAGCAAAGAAACGCCCACATTACCTCTAGGCACAACCGCAGTTGTAATGAAAAGGAAACCAAGAGCCAATACGCATAGTGGCAAAAGGGCATATCTGCGGTAGGGATATGTGCCACGCCCTTCCCCATCCCTGATAACACTAACCGCAATCAAAACCACAAGTGATAGAATTACCGATAACCATCCAAATACTGCCATGTTTTTCTTTCACCTCCGTTTTAATTTCAAGTTCGCTAAAATATCTGCCTTCATGCCAATGCCGTTTATAATTTCACCTCAGCCTCCTATTTTGTTTTGGGAAATATCTCCCCACACCTGCGGCACAGATAATCATCGGTTCTTTTCCGATAAACTATGGTGTAACTACCGCACTTCGGACACTGCGGGCGATTATCATTCTTAATAGCTGTAACCACGATTGTCTCTCACCCTCTCTATGCTTCTATCATAACATGACATTTCTAGTTTGTCAACAACTTTCCCAAAAATATTTTTCTTGACAAACAGCAGGGATAAGCCTTATAATTGTAACCAAAAAGAGGAGACGGAGATGTCCAAACAGGCTGAACGTATCAGGAAAATCAAGAGGAAGTATGGGGAGAATGCTTTCAGGCGATTCGGGGCTAAGGGAGGCTCGCCCATCCTTGCGGCGTGGCGGCAGAAGCGCCAAATTAAGGGATACAAGGTTAGCCATAACTAAACAGGATAGTTGTTAGCGGAAGCTGTACTTTTAGGGGCGTGGCGCTGTCGGTCTTATACATCAGACAACAAGACCTTCCCCAAGCCTAATGAAAACCAACATGTTATCATCAAGTAGGAAACATTAGAGGATAAGTCTATGCCCATCACCTGTATATCCTGCCACAAAACATTCCCCGACTATTCCGAACTAGCCTGCCATATCATGGCTAGCAAAAAGGGACACCGCAAGGGCAAAAAATGGGCTTCCAGATACCTGCTGAAAACCAGCCAGCTTGACAGGAACAAGCCAGGGGGCAGAACCAAGTTAACAGAGGAAGATAAGCAAAACAAATTGACCTGTGTCCGCCCCATTTCAGGACAAGAAAGGTTGGTGCCGACTTACTGCCCAAGATGCAAAACAAAGCGACAGGAAAGGTTGCCAGTTGAGTATGTGGAGAGCAACCAAGCATGGAGAATGAAGGGCAGTTTTGTCGTGATTTGCACGGGTTGTAAATAGAGCGTAGAAGCCACCTAACAATCAGGGTTAAGCATCTTTTATAAACCCACCGAGCAAGCCAACGCAGGCAAGACAAAGAAAACCATCGGGCTAGGTAGAAACCAAATCCCATTAAATGTATGGCGCACACTCAAACGACAAGGCTTAACCCTGAAGGCTATCCAAGCCAACCCAGACCTTGCCCTAATCAAAAATAACCCCGACGCAGATAGTAAACGAGGCTATGCAATTTAGCCAAACATAGTGACGACAGACTACCCGCACGAAGCCCGACGTTTTTATGTAAAACCGTGTCGCATACCCGCACGACATAATTATGTCAACCCAGGCGTCACTTTACGTTACCCCGACGTTTATGTCAAGTAACGTTGCGCCCTATTACGTCTCATTATACCCCGTCGCATGCCGTTATCAGCCTAGCCACGTATGCCCCCACGTAGTACCAAAGTACCAAAAATATTTTCCAAAATAGTCCTAAAACCCCTTGACAAGTGTGGCGATATGTGGTAATATGTAGTCACAGAGGTTAAATGATGGCAAACAGAGCAAAAACAGAGCGCAATCAAAAGATTTGGGAATACTGGGAGAAGGGATACCGGCAGAAGTCTATTGCCAATATGTTTAAGATGACAGTGAAAGCCGTCAACATGGTTATCTTCCGGGAAAGACGTAAACGAGGGCTAAATAAAATATAGGGGAGGGAGGACAATGGGGGACATTCAATTTGAGCAAGCCAAACGTTGGGGAGAGATAATGGAAATCGTTAGGAGTCTCCAATATACCAAGGCTGATAAAGCAGAGCAATATGAGCGTGAGCGCAAACAAAATATTAAGGAGCGATTTGATTTACTTAAAAAAGCATTGGCAACAGGATACGCAACAGACCGTACCTTACAAATCGTCGCTGAACTAGGAGCAGAATTTGAAGAGGGTAAGGCATACAACTACACCGGAGGAAGTCCCTTTAGTTAGCCGCTTCCCCTGCTCCTCAACTCAGGTTGAGGGGCAGTGATAAGAGACTAAAGCACCTTAACAACTGAATAGACGGCGGGTAGAAAGAGAGATGACGCCTTGACAATGGCGCTACAGGCTACCCGATAGCTTTTAGACACTACCCCTTGACAAGTGTTGTATTATGTGGTATCTTATAGTTAGCACCTTTGATATACTGGACATAGAGGCATAAGACAATGAATAGATACGAAGTAGCGGGCAATCAGTTATTAGAGCGGTACGGAATCACGGTTAAGACCATCCGCCGAACTATGAGCGGTATCGCATATATTGAAGACAAGGCTATAAGCGCACCAGCGCCAAAGCAAGCATTAAGTTTCGCCATATTCGCTCATGAAGTAGGGCATATTGCCAACGGCAAGTTTAGCCCTAGATGGTTAGAGGAATTAAGAGCTTGGCAGTTTAGCCTTGCTTGTTTCAAAGAGTTTGGCTTTACAATATCCCGTGAAGTTAGACAGCGTATGAAGTATAGCCTAGCCTTCGCACTAGCTAAGGCGCTTAATAGGAATATGAAAGCAATCCCGCCAGAGTTAAGGCAATATAAGAAGTACTTATCACCAATAGTTTATATATATGGTGACGGCAGAAGAGCCGACAAGTGGCATGCCGATTATTGGAAAGTCAAAAACTTATAAGGGGGTATAGCATGATAGCAACAATAATAATGATAGCACTAGCCTTTGTTTGGCTAGCCTATGAGACCGACTATATGCAGGTAAGATTGCCAGTCGGCAAAGCACCAGAGCCGACGGCACAAGCCGACAATAGCAAGATTATGCCAGAGGATACACCCACACTAAAGCCTGTAGAGTTCACACCGCTGGACATGCCAGAGTTTACAGGCAGTCTAAATATAGTATGTGAAAGGGGATAACATGACACAGACAATAAAACTAAACCGCAAAGACTTGATAACACAACTTGCCAGCGTCAAAGAGGATAACATCGCTATTGCTGATGTAGTGGTTAACCGCAGTAAACTACTTCAAGCCTTGAAACTACAGACGCAAGCGGATGCTGAAGTCCTAACCTTAACCTATGGTAAGGTAGCGTGGGAAGATAAGTTCAAGATGCAAGGCTATGGTGGCGACCACTGGCGAGAGGTCAAGGTTGACAATGAGCCTTGCGTCCAATTCTCATGTAACCATACCGTCATGCGCTTCCTAAACAGACCGAAGGCACGCAACGGCAGCGAACCAACAACCAAGTCTCTAAACTTTGTTGACTACCGGGCGGAAGCACCAAAACAAGAGTTAACTGGAATGCCCGTAAATACCCAAGAGTTGATAGAGGCATTATCCTTTGTCCTTCACGGGGTAGAAACAGACGGGGCTAGAGCCGTTTTGGAG
>CAZTAS010000272.1:0-7900 GCA_964611635.1 uncultured Thermodesulfobacteriota bacterium | reverse complement strand
AAAAAGGAAATGGGAAAAAGGTGTATTATCTATTAAATGACGTTGTAGGGATATCACATAAGAGGTTTTCTTGGAGCGAATGAAAGAGATGACAGCGAGTCGTGAAAAGACACCAATGGGGTTAGCACAAATGATCCATGTTTCTCGAGAGGGGCCCGTGGATTTGCTTTTGCGTGATGCCCGTTGCATTGATCTTTTCAATGCAACCATACGGGAAGGAAATATTGCCGTCCATGACGGAATGATTATCGGGTTTGGCCGGTATTCGGCCCTCCGGGAAGTTGACTTGGCCGGGGCCTATCTTTGTCCGGGCCTGATCGATGGTCACATCCACATCGAGAGCACCATGGTATCCCCGGTGGAGTTCGGCCGGGCGGTTCTCCCAAAGGGCACAACGGCAGTGGTGGCCGATCCTCACGAATTAGCTAATGTATGGGGAGTTCAGGGAATTAGTTACATGCTAAGCGCCAATGAATACACACCTCTGGACATCTTTGTTATGCTCCCTTCCTGTGTTCCAGCAACGGAGATGGAAACTTCAGGGGCCACCCTATCAGCCGAGGATCTTATCCCTTTCAAGAATCACCCCATGGTGCCTGGACTTGGAGAGGTGATGAACTACCCTGGCGTGATCAATGGTGAGCCAGGTATGATGGAGAAGCTGGCAGCTTTCTCGGATCGGGTAGTAGATGGCCATTGCCCGGGCCTCTCCGGCCGAGAGCTTTGCGCTTACGTGGCGGCCGTGATTCAATCGGATCACTAATGCACAAATCTGGAAGAAGCCCGGGAAAAGCTCTCACAGGGGATGGCGGTTATGATCCGGGAAGGCTCCACGGCACGAAACCTGGAAACCCTACTTCCGATTGTTCAAAAAAGCCACTCCCATCATCTCATGTTCGTTACAGATGACCGAAATCCCAGCGATTTATGTGAGGATGGGCACCTTGATCACTTACTTCGAAGAGCCGTGGCACTGGGCCTGGATCCCTTAACAGCGCTACGAATGGTGACGCTTAATCCCGCCAATTACTTTCATTTGAGGGACCGGGGGGCATTGGTACCCGGATACAGGGCGGACTTGGTTGTCTTTGATGACCTGGAGCATTTCCGGGTGCGTCTGGTCTTCAAGGACGGACAGGAGGTCGCTCGGGATGGCCAGTTGACCGGCCCAGCGTCTCCACCCGGACCCGGCACCCCGCCTTCGGGCATGAGAATATGCGGCCTTTCCACCGAGGCCATGCACGTTAAACGAGCGGGGGAGCGAGTATGGGTAATGGGCCTTGTGCCCGGCCAGATAATAACTGAAAAACTTTTACTACCAGTGTGGGGGAAGGGGCCAGAATTGGCATCCGACCCTAGGTCAGACCTGCTTAAGGTGGCTGTCGTGGAGCGTCATCACGGAACCGGTCGGATAGGCATCGGTTTTATTCGTGGCATGGGATTGCAGCGAGGGGCATTGGCTTCAACCGTGGCCCATGACTCCCATAACTTGATTCTTGTTGGTGCGCGGGACGAGGATATGCTGGAGGCAGCAGAAGAAATCCGTCGCATGGGCGGTGGACAGGCAGTCGTAGCCGCGGGATCGGCGATCGCAAGCTTTCCCCTTCCCATCGCTGGACTCATGTCGGATCAAAAGGTGGAACAAGTACGTTCATCCTCTCAGAGGGTAATCCGTGCGGCCAAGGAACTGGGATGCAAACCTCCTGACCCATTTATGAGCCTTTCATTTTTGGCCCTCCCGGTGATACCTCATTTGAAGCTTACAGACCTTGGACTAGTGGACGTCGACTCATTCCGTATAATACCCATTTTCCAATAACCCAAGTTCTGACAACTGTGGAGCAATGGAAATTTTTTCATTTAATCAAAATAAGACAGGCAGGGTATTACTCCTGCCCATCTTATTCCTCAATATTCGGAATGATTACTATTTGATGGAATCTTTCAATGCTTTTCCTGGCTTGAATTTGGCCACCTTGGATGCCGGAATCTTAATGACTTTACCGTCTCGTGGATTTCTTCCCTTTCTTTCCGCTCGCTTGCTAACGGAGAATGTGCCAAAACCAACCAAGGTAACCTTTTCGCCTTTCTTCAAAGCCGTGGTGACGCCATCTGTAAAGCCTTTTAAAGCCTTTTCTGAAGCTACTTTACTAATCCCTGATGCCGCTGCCATTTTGCCAACTAGTTCAGCCTTTGTCATAATAAAGCCCTCCTAAGCGTGTCCCCGTTGTTCCCAAATAAAAATGATAATAATATTAAAGATAAACGTCTTCTTGCCGTTTCTTTTTTCCCCCACCTCCTTATGAGCTTTTCGGATACGGGTTATAATAATACATTTTTCTCCCTCGAAAATTTCTATTTTCATCATTTGTTATGGCACAAAAGGCCATGAAAAACTCCTGGCATTGTAACTGATTAATGGTTTGCAATGCTCAAAATCATTCGATTTTAATCTTATAGCCAAAGCTATTGCCCATGTCAAGCAATTTTTCCTCTTTGGCTTTGCTTAGCTCTTGAAATTTGGCTCATAAAATGTGAATGCAATGCTGCTTATCCCTTTTTCCCTTGGAAATTTTGGGGTAATTACTGTATAATTTTATTTTTGACAAATCAATTTGTGTGGATAAGACCATATCAGCGCGGTTTTAGCCTGTCTGGTTTTAAGAAATTTTTATTTCAGGGCAAGTGGTTTTCAAATGGCAAAAGATTTATTCCTTGAGATTGGAACAGAGGAGATTCCTGCCGGTTTCATCAAATCTGCGCTAGAGGCACTATCAAAACAGTGCCGGAATATCCTGGAAGCTCAGCGAATTCACCATGGAGAGATACGGACAGCGGCCACACCGCGGCGCCTTGTTCTGGCTGTATCGTCCGTGGAGGAGAGACAGGCTGACACACTGGTTCACATATATGGCCCTCCCCGCCATGTTGCCTTTGACTCCGATGGGAACCCAACCGCCGCCGCCCATGGATTCGCTCGACGTCTGGGCGTAGATGTGAATGTCCTTAAAAACACCCAATACACCGCCTATAAACCCCAAAGCACCAGATCTCCCAGCCAAAAAGAGTATCTTGTATACCCTCAGACTGAGGAGGGCAAACCCACTCTGGGAATCTTATCGGAGATTCTCCCTTCGCTGATTCTATCCATACCCTTTCCCAAATCCATGCGTTGGGGCGACCTGGACATTCGCTTCGTCAGGCCTATCCATTGGATCGTGGCGCTTTTTGGGGAAAAAGTGATACATTTCACCCTGGGGAATGTCTCATCCGGACCCTTCTCTTACGGGCACCGATTCTCCCACCCGGAACCTTTTGAAGTCCGCGGATGGATCGAGTATTTAGAAGAGGCAGAGACTCGCAACGTTATTGTGGATCCGGAAAAGCGCAAAGCACTCATCATCAGGCGAATGGATGAGGAGGCCAGTGCCGAGGGTGGGCGCGTTCTGGAAAATACCGACCTTCTTGAAGAGGTCACCTACATGGTGGAATATCCCTTTGTGGTGCTGGGTTCATTCCCTTCCCAATATCTAAAACTGCCCAAAGAAGTGCTGATCAGCGTCCAGAGGGAACATCAGCGATACTTCTCTGTGCTGGGACCCGATGGTTCTCTGATGCCATACTTTCTCACGGTCAGCAACACCCCGGCCAGGGATCCTGATGTTGTGAGGAGAGGCAATGAGCGGGTTCTCAGGGCCCGATTGTCCGATGCGGATTTCTATTTCCGAGAGGACCGCGCTGTTCCCCTGGCTAAAAAAGTCGAAAGCTTAAAAAACGTGGTTTTCCAGGCTGACCTGGGGAGCGCCTACGAGAAAATGGAACGATTCCGCAGCCTGGCTCTCCGACTGGCCCACCTGCTAAATCCCGACAAGGTGGAGGTGGTTGATCGCGTTGCGTTTCTTTGCAAGGCCGATCTTGTATGCGGGATGGTGGGGGAATTCCCAAGCTTGCAGGGAATCATCGGTCGAGAATATGCATTGCTGGATGGAGAGCAGAAGGAGGTAGCCCTGGCCATTTCTGATCATTATCGGCCCACCTCAGCCGATGATGGTTTGCCCGAGACCACCGCAGGAGTGCTTGTTGGCCTGGCGGATCGGATAGATACAATAGTGGGATGCTTCGGTGTCGGGTTATTACCCACCGGTACTTCTGATCCTCTGGGTCTCAGGCGTCACACATTGGCCGTTCTCAACATCATCCTGGAGCGCTGCTATAAGGTGTCTATACCGAAGCTGATCCAATGGGCTATTGAAGGGCTGCGGGACAAGCTCAAACGGGATCCGGCTGAAGTGAAGGAGGAAATATTGCAGTTCTTTCGCCTTCGGCTGCATAATATGATGGTGCCCGGGAGGTTCAGCCACGATGTGGCGGATGCTGTGCTTTCCCGCACCTTCGATGAGCCTGTGGATGCAGTTGAGCGCATGGCTGCTCTGCAAGAAATTAAGCGCCAGAGGGAATTCGAGCCCCTGGCTATCGGAGTGAAACGCGTGATCAACATCCTCAAGGACCAAAGGCCGGAGGGAGAGCCAGATCCATCCCTGTTCACCGATGAGGTGGAACATACGCTTTTTAACACATATTTTTCGGTCCGCGATTCGGTCAATCAGAACCTTCAGGTGGGGGAATATACCGAAGCGTTGCGGCAGATGGCAAGGCTTCGAGAGCCCATCGATGCTTACTTTGGTGATGCGCATACCAAAGGGGTGCTGGTGATGGATCCAGACGAGTCAATCCGCTGCAATCGCTTGGCCACACTCCATCAAATTGCCCGCTTTTTCTCGGAGTTTGCGGATTTTTCCAAAATTGAGGTAGAAGATAAGCAGTGATGACTGCAGAATAATATAAGCTGATGAATGAACGAATGAAAATTTTCGGGCCTTGCCCAGGCCTAACGTAAGGAGGCTAAAAAAATGGCGAAAAAACATGTCTACTTTTTCGGTGGAGACAAAGCCGACGGACGCGCTGACATGAAAAACGAGTTGGGCGGCAAGGGAGCTAACCTGGCGGAAATGGTCAACCTGGGTATCCCTGTTCCCGCCGGCTTCACTATATCCAGTGAGGTGTGCACTTACTACTACCAGAACAATAAGACATTTCCACCCGATCTGGAAGTACAGGTTAATGCGGCCTTACAAAGAGTGGAAGAAGTCATGGAGACACGCTTCGGCGATCCTTCCAACCCCCTGCTCGTTTCCGTACGATCCGGTGCACGCGTTTCAATGCCGGGGATGATGGATACGGTTCTTAACCTTGGGATCAATGATGAGACGGTAAAGGGTCTGATCGAAAAATCCGGAGACCACCGATTCGCATACGATAGTTACCGCCGCTTTGTCCAGATGTATGGGGATGTTGTGTTGGGGCTCAAGCCGGAATCTCCAGAAGAGGAGGATCCTTTTGAGGTTATTCTAGAGGCCAAGAAGAAAGCCTGCGGAGTCCACCTTGATATAGAGTTGCGACCGGAGGACTTAAAGGAACTGGTAGATGAGTTCAAGGCTGAAATCAAGCGCCGCAAGGGCGTTGATTTCCCTGAGGATCCTCGGGATCAACTCTGGGGGGCCATCGGAGCCGTTTTCAGCTCATGGGACAACCCTCGGGCCATTGCATATCGGGAACTCAATAACATCCCCGACCACTGGGGGACTGCGGTGAATGTCCAGGCCATGGTCTTCGGCAATATGGGAGATGGATGTGGCACTGGAGTGGCTTTTACCCGCAATCCAGCTACAGGAAATAACGTCTTCTACGGCGAGTACCTCATGAACGCCCAAGGGGAAGACGTTGTGGCCGGCATCCGGACACCTCAACCTATTAACCGCAAGCAGAAGGGCGACAGTTCCCAGATCTCCCTGGAAGAAGAAATGCCCGATATCTATCGCCAACTCGAAGAGACCCGAGAGAAGCTGGATCGGCACTACCGCGACATGCAGGACATCGAGTTCACCATCCAGAAGGGCCACCTCTGGATGCTCCAAACCCGGGCGGGCAAGCGAACCGGATTTGCAGCTTTCAAGATCGCAGTGGACATGGTGAAAGATGAGCTTATTGATAAAGAGACAGCCCTGCTGAGGGTTGAGCCCGATCAACTCAACCAGTTGCTGCAGCCCATTTTCGACTATCAGGAGAAAACGAAAGCCTTGCTTGAGGGCCGTCTTCTGTCCAGGGGTCTTAACGCGGGACCTGGAGCCGCTTCGGGCGAGGTCGTCTTTAACGCCCCGGATGCTGAAGCGGCTGCGAAGCGAGGAGAAGAGGTCATCCTGGTGCGCATTGAAACGTCGCCCGAGGATATTCGAGGAATGCACGCCGCACGGGGCATCCTCACGGCAAGGGGAGGCATGACATCCCACGCCGCCCTGGTTGCGCGCCAAATGGGCAAGGTCTGTGTGGCAGGATGCGGTGACCTTGAGATCTCATACAAAGATCGGTTCATGAAGGTCAACAATGCGGTGATCCGCGAGGGAGACCGGATCAGCATAGATGGAACCACAGGCGAGGTGATCAGTGGCGCACTGCGGACTCGACCTTCAGAGATTATCCAGGTTTTTCGGGGTGACATGAAGCCCGAGGAGTCCGCCATTTACCAGGACTTTCAATTACTGATGCAGTGGGCCGACGAGGTCCGCCAGTTGGGCATTCGCACCAATGCCGATCAGCCCAACCAGGCGGTGGTGGCAATCTTCTTCGGAGCTCAAGGCATCGGCCTGTGCCGTACCGAGCACATGTTCTTCGAGGGAGACCGAATCAAGTATATGCGCGAGATGATCCTGGCCGACGACGAGGATGGGCGCCGCCGTGCACTGGAAAAGCTCCTGCCCATACAGAGAGAAGACTTTATTGGCCTTTTCCGGGCCCTCAAGGGCCTCCCGATGACGGTCCGGACCCTTGACCCACCTTTGCACGAATTCCTTCCCCATACGGAAAAGGAGTTGGCCGAGATCGCCCGATTAACTGGTAAAAGCCCCGAGGACATCCGGGCCAAGGCGGAGTCCCTGCACGAGGCCAACCCCATGCTGGGCCATCGGGGATGCCGCTTGGGAATCTCATACCCCGAGATCACCGAGATGCAGGCCCGGGCCATCCTGGAGGCCGCATGCCGGGTCAAGAAGGAAGGAATAGATGTAAATCCCGAGATCATGATCCCGCTGGTTGGCCATGTGGCCGAGCTCAAAAACCAGAAAGCTGTGGTGGATCGTGTGGCCAAGGAAGTCTTCCAGGCAGAGGGCGTTGATGTTCCTTACCTTGTGGGCACCATGATCGAGCTTCCTAGGGCTTCCCTGACCGCGGACGAGATAGCACAGGAGGCGGAATTCTTCAGCTTCGGCACCAACGATCTGACCCAGACCTGCTTCGGCCTGAGCCGGGACGATGCCGGCAGGTTCCTCCGAGTGTATGTGGATAAAAAAATCCTGGAAGGGGACCCCTTCCAGACACTGGATCGCACAGGCACAGGCCAGCTTCTTGAGATCGGTGTTCAGAAAGGTCGCAAGACAAGGCCCGAGCTCAAGGTAGGCATCTGCGGTGAGCACGGCGGTGACCCATCCTCCATAGAGTTCTGCCACATTGTTGGTCTGGACTACGTGAGCTGCTCACCCTATCGCGTGCCCATCGCACGTCTTGCGGCGGCCCATGCTGCATTGAAAAATCCTAAATAGAAGCGGTGTTCTCCCAGGGCATGGGGAGGCTGCTCGCTATGCATTTTTTATGTTGAAATGTCCCTTGGGAACCATTAACCCGGATTTTGCAGTAGAAGATTAAAAAACACGGAAAACACATTATTTCTGCCAATATACGCTAGATATAAGCAATCACTTTCTAATTGCGTGGCACGGGCTTCCAGCTCGTGTCATACCAAGTTGCTTTCAAGGGAGTAACTAAATGTTGACCTTTGCACCGATTATTT
>CAZTAS010000271.1:0-7967 GCA_964611635.1 uncultured Thermodesulfobacteriota bacterium | reverse complement strand
ACGGGCAAGCCTGCGGCTTTGCCCGTGGCACCCCATTAAGGAATGGAAAAATGCATTGTATGGCCATATTTCACATGCAGACATGCGGGCACTCACTGGCAAACACCGGCCATCCTGGCAATTTTCAGCACCCGCTCCGCAATTTGGACGTGCAGGATTTCCACCAGCTTGCCGTCCACCTGTACCGCGCCCCGGCCTTCCGCGCTGGCCTGGCGGAAAGCCTGGATTACCCGCTGGGAGAACTCAACCTCCTCTTTCGAGGGGGTGAAGACCTGGTTGATCGCGGCAATCTGAGACGGGTGGATGCAAGCTTTCCCATCGAAGCCGAAATCTCTGGCTTGCCGGGCCGCACGGGCATTACCCTCCACATCGCGCACATCCATGTGAGGTTGATCGATGGCATCCACCCCCGCGGCCCTTGCCGCCATGACGATGCGGGACAGGGCGTAGTTTAGCTCGTGACGCTCGGCAGTTATTGCTCCCCTGGTCTCCAGCGTCAGGTCGGCCGGGCCGAACAACAAGCCCGACACCCGTGGGGAGCATGATGCTATATCAACTGCATTGAGCACGCTGAGCACAGACTCGATAAGCAGGATCAGCTTGATCTCTCCCTCGGGCATGCCATGAGCCCGCTCGATCTGCGTCACAATGCCGTCCACAAGCCAGACATCCCGAACACTGTTGACCTTGGGGACCAGCAGTACATCGGGCCGGGCCGGCACCATAGAGCAAAGATCAGGGTACCCGAAGGGGCTCTCCAGGGGGTTGATTCGGACCACTTTTTCTTTTTGTCCGAACTCAGTCTCTCTGAGATGTTTCTTCACGAAATCCCGGGCTTCTTCCTTCCGCTCCAGCGCCACTGCATCCTCGAGGTCCAGGATGAGGGCATCGGCATCCAGCCCCAGAGCCTTGGAAAAAATCTTCTCGTTCCCGCCCGGCACGAACAACATGGAGCGCCGTAATTTTTCCATTGTATCCACCCCTCCCCGAAGATTTTCAAGAAAATACGGATCGCCGGCAGAGCTGCCTCCTGGGACTTACGAAGAACTCCACTCCCAATATGTGCACTCCTTGGGGACGGTTTCCCGCCGGACAGTCATGTGCTCCACATCGATGACAATGCAGCCGCAACGGGCTATGTCATTGTCAGTCAACTGGCGTCCCGGTTGGAACCGCTCCACAAAAGTCTGCAGCACATCCCGCCGATCTTCCGCGTTTCCGATCACCCGGGCTGTTCCGTATGCGATCACGCTCTCGCAAGTGGTGTGGCAAACATATTTTTGGGCATCGAATGGAGAGCTTATATAGCGATATGCAACAAAACACACGTGAGGATTGTTCTGAATAATATCGAGTTTCCTTCCCTTGAGCCCGCAATGAAGATAGATCTCACCGGCGCAGTATGTGTGGTTCATCGGCACTGCATAGGGCATGTTATCACGACTCATAACCAGGACACCTTCGGTGATCTGGCTGATCAGCTTCTCACAGACATCGTTATCTGGTATAGTCACATGCGGCGTCCTCGATTGTATCGCTCGGATGGCCATCATTCCTCCTCTCCTCTCCCGGCCATCTCGATGCTAGGATGGGGGGAATAACGCTTATTTTGAAGTAGTCGAAAATCTGGATGGGAGTTGCTGGTTCCAGGTAAGTATTCCCAGCGCCACCATCCCTATGCCGTAAAAGTTGACACAGCCTCAATCAATTAGGCTGTTATATGCTGTAGCAAATCTACAATTGCGGGTGAAAAGATCGGTATTATTAAAAGAACATATACCGCTTGGCCGGCTGGTGTTAAGCTCCGCATATTTCATTTAAAGATTAAAGAGGCCGGGCGAGATGGCCAGCCTATGAAGTGCCCAGTGTCCTGTCTCCTGTCTGCGGCTTTTTCAGCCTCACACCACTTCTTCCTGATGGAAGGATTTGATCTCTTCGTCCCCGTAACCCAGTTGGCGCAAAACCTCGTCAGTATGCTGGCCCTTGAGAGGTGGGGGTGTCTTGATACGGCCGGGCGTTGCACTCATCTTGTAAGGGAAGCCCAGTTGTGGCACGCGTCCCTCCATGGGGTGCTCCACTTCATCCACCATCTTTCGGTGGACAGCCTGAGGGTGCTGAAAGACCTCGGCCATGTCCAGCACAGGCGCCACGCATACATTGGCTTCCTCCATGATCCGCAGCCACTCGTCCCGTTCTTTTGTCAGGAAGGCCTGCTTGAAGAACTCGATCATCTCCTCGCGAAGGGACCCCTCGGGAAACTGGTGGGGAATATAATCCTCCCGCCCAAGGACCCGACATGCGTTGGCCCACAGGTGATGCTCGGAGCAGCCCAGAGTCAGGTACTTGCCATCCTTGCATTTATACATATTATAAAAGGGATAGATTCCCGATTGGCGAAAGCTTCCAGGCTGAGGCACCTTGCCCATCCCGAAGTAATAGCCCGCATGGATGGTCATCATGTGGACCATTGTATCCATCATGGAGACATCGAGATATTGTCCCTGGCCAGTGAGCTTTTGGGCCATCAGACCCGAGAGTATAGCGACGGTCGGGAAAAGGCCGCCCCCCGCTATGTCGGCCACCAGATTGCCGCAGTGCATGGGCTGGCCGTCAGGCGTTCTGGTCACGCTCATCCATCCACTGCAGGCCTGGTAGTTTATATCATGGCCTGGGACTAACCGATACGGTCCGTCCTGGCCGTAGCCGGAAATGGAGCAGTAAACCACGTTGGGATTGACCTTCCGAACACTCTCGTAGTCAACGCCCAACCTTGCCACAACGCCGGGGCGGAACTGCTCAACCACCCCATCGGCTTTTTCGGCCAGTTTCATGAAGATCTCCCGGCCACGAGGTTTCTTGAGATTGAGAGTGATGCTCCGCTTATTTCGGTTTACCAACATAAACTGCATACTCTCCCCCCCGGGCATGATGGGAGAATAAAGTCGGAAGGTATCTCCGACGCTCGGTTCTTCTATCTTCAGGACGTCAGCGCCCATGTCAGCCAGAAGCATGGTGCAGTAAGGCCCTGGAAGTAGCCGGGTGAGGTCCAGAATGCGAATTCCCGCCAAGGCTTCTTTCAGTTCTTCCATCTTCTCATTACTCCGGTTGAGAATTACGAATCAGTGAGCCTGTCCACTGAGCTGATCCGAGAAAGGTGATATCAGGTTACGGTCTGAGCCGAAAGCCAGTGGCTGCCATTGACCGATGATCTCCAGGTCTTCACGCTTTTCAATTTCAGGCAGATATGCTATGGATACACTTAACTTCTCCAGCGCCAGGGTGTTGCGAAGGTGGACTATGCGAACTTCCTCCGCGTTGACCATTCCCAGGCAATTAATGCCAGCCTCTATGCACTCCTGATCAGTATCGAAGTACATAGGAATGGCTGCTTTCTCGGGGCTAATGCCCGTAAGGCAGTTAATGTAGGTTTTATTCCTGTCGATCTTGTTGACCAGGCGAGTGGTGGTGAAATCCGCAAGCCCTATTCCAACCGCGTTTCCTTCTGTCTCAGGGGTGAGATCCCTCACAAAAAGCCGCTTGGTGCGGGGCTCAGAGCTGAAACCACCGAGGATGTCGCGGTTGACGCCCGTGACATTGGTGTCCATGCCGGTGCCCGAGATGTTTTTTCCCATCTCGTCGATGATCAGTAAGTCGATATCCGAAAAGGGAATACGCGCCATCCGGCGGCGTGCCTCCAGGAGAAACTTCTTTTCCTCTTCAACCAGCTCCTCGGGAAGTACCGCGCGGATGATTGCCGTGTCGTCGTATCCGTTTTCCACCAGTGCTAGGCCGCAGAGAACCGGGCACTTGTCCATGACAACCAGGCCCACCGTTTCGATCACGCGGTTCATGCCGAACTGGATACATGCCTTGTGGTAAAGATCGGCTCCATGGTGTTTACCCATGCCGATGGCCATCATCTTCATCAGGCCACTCTCGATGGGTCCCTCGAATTTGGTGTGAGGTTTCACGCGGTTTATTACCACGATATGGTCTGCCGTTCGCGCATACTTGTCCAGGAAAATGGGGAGCCCGTCAGGGCTGCGCCCAATCTCATCCACCTCCATGGTGGAAAGGATGGGGCACCCCATGGTCTCCTCCGAAATCCCGTAGTGGCCCAGCAGCTCCTTCTGGCCTTCAGCTAAGGCGCCGGCGTGGCTGCCCATAGCGGGAAAAATGAATGGCTCGGCACCACATTCCTTCATAAAATCCACCACCGCCTCAGTTACAAGCGCAATGTTAGCAACTCCGCGGCTGCCCCCAGTAATGGCCACTTTCTGTCCAGGTTTCACCTTGGAGCGCGCACCCACACGCTCCATTTCGGCCATCACTGTGGCGGAAATATCCTTCACGCGGCTCCCATCAAATGTCTGCTTTATCAAGACCATCTCAGGAAAATTCATATAAAGCCTCCCTCCCGGTAATTCGGGTCATCTGGTTATTGTATACCAGCACTGATAATCACACTTGCAATATGATTTATGCTAGCATAATCGAGAGGTTTGTCAAGGATAAATCCTTTCTTGACAAGCTCTCCGCTAATGTGCCAAACTTCGTTTCAAAGGGAAATCATACCATCCGGGCAGAGACGAGCTACCTAGCACTTGCGCCACCCGGGAAAGGCGGGCATGCCAACATAATGGGCCTTGCCGAAAAGGGAATCAGAATCATGCCATTGAGAAGGTCAAAGCTTTCACAGAAGGCCAGCCGCTTCACAGAATCGGTCATACGCGGGATGACCAAGCTTTGCATTCAGCACGGCGGTATCAATCTGGCACAGGGCTTTCCGGACTTCGAGGTTCACCCGGTTCTCAAAGAAGCGGCCAAGAAGGCCATTGACGATGACATCAACCAGTACTCCATTACCTGGGGGGCGCCCCGTCTTCGCCAGGCTATAGCACGGAAAATGGAATCGTACAACCGAATTAAGTGCGATCCCGAGCGCAATGTGACGGTGACATGCGGCTCCACGGAGGCTATGATAGCCTCCCTCCTGGCGGTGGTGGACCCTGGAGACGAAGTTGTAATCTTTGAACCTTTCTACGAGAACTATGGCCCGGACACGATTCTCAGCGGGGCTGTGCCTCGCTACGTTACCATCAATGCCGATGACTTTCGGTTCGACACTGAGGAACTCAGAGCGGCCTTTACTCCTAGGACAAGGGCCATAATCCTTAACACTCCCAACAATCCAATGGGAAAAGTTTTCAGCACGGATGAACTGATTTTCATCGCTTCTCTGTGTCAGGAATATGATGCGATAGCTATCACGGACGAAATCTACGAGCACATCCTTCATGACGGCCGGCACCACGTGAGCATCGCATCTTTACCCGGCATGTGGGACCGAACCATCACCATCTGCGGCCATTCCAAGACATACAGCGTGACGGGTTGGAGGCTGGCGTATGCTGTTGCATGCGAGGAGATTACCGATGGCATCCGGAAGGTTCACGACTTCCTGACTGTCGGTGCACCGGCTCCGCTACAGGAGGCGGGAGCTGTCGCTCTTGAGCTTCCGGAGGAGTATTACCGGGAGTTGCGACAGATGTACCAGACCAAGCGCGATCAACTCTTGAGCGGGCTACAAAGGGCAGGATTCAGGTGTCTTGATCCTGAAGGAGCATACTATATCATGACTGATATATCTTCTTTCGGGTTTGAGGATGATACGGCGTTCTCGCACTGGCTGGTGCGGGAGATTGGCGTGGCAGCGGTGCCCGGCTCCAGCTTCTATCACGATCCTGAAATGGGGCGTCAGCAGATTCGCTTCTGTTTCTGCAAGAGGGACGAGACTCTTCAGGCCGCGGTGGAACGACTTGAGTTGATCCGCAGCAAGGTTTGACAATATATGTGTTGAAGCTTCCCGATGCCGACGCAAAGAAACGGGTTTTTTAAACCAAGTTGCATTCGTATCAGTAATGTAAGGTTTAGCAACGAATTTTCCATGGTTTCAAGAATTCGGAGGCGCACCTTAATTACTGGTTAGAATGAAATTTTTTATCAGGGGTGGATAGCAACTCGATTTTTTGCTTGATTCTTTTTGCCAGGTCGGAATTCAATGATTTTTGCAGGGCGCTGCGGTAGGCTTCAATTGCGGCAGAGTTCTTGCCCAGGGCAGTCTCGATGTCTCCGAGAAGCTCCAGGTACTTGGGCTCTACGGAGTTTTCCTCCAAGCCTTTTCGAAGCCAAAGCCTGGCCTCCTCGAATCTCCCCTCACGGTAGTACAGCCAGGCCAGGTTTCGATAATCCACGTAGCAATATGAACATCGGGACACCAGGTCTTCAAGAAGTCGCTTTGCTCGTTCATATTGGCCCGTGTTAATGTAGCTGGCAGCAGTGTAACCTTCCAGGTTAGTGCGTTCCCAAGGCCGTAAAGCGTTCAATCCCTCGGGCCCTAGAAATTGTTTTACAAACTCCAGCAGCCGCAGGACATTTCCCCAGTCTTTGTGAAACGCCAGGTAATCCACAATAGCGAGTAAAAACCAGTGGTAGTAACGATACACCTCATTTTCGCGCATCAGTCCTCCGGTCTCCACCTCCTGTAACATACGCTCGTTGATTGAGAGGATGTAGCGGTTGATGATCTCGGGGTCCAGTCTTTTCAATGGTTTTTGAGTAAAGCGAAAGATAAAACCCTTGTCCGGGAGCACATATTGAAAAAACTCCTTAATCAACCGGTAATATGCTTCGAGGTACACAGGCCGTTGCTGATCCAAGTTCATTGCCACAAGCTTATGCATGAATTGCATACCAGAGTCTCCCATCGGCATGGGTATTCGAGGATATCGCCTGGGAGTCGCGTGCATGAAGTACTCGGGCCAAATGAAATCACTGCTACCAATAACGGTAATGTCTTCCCTCAATCGCATTACATCCTGATATGTCCGGTAGTGAAACCAAAGAATGGTTGCAATGGCCAGGGCATCAGGCTCCATTGCCTTGAAATTCTTGCGGAACGAGTACTCCACGCGTCGGTCATCCGACAGGTCCACTCTGGGATAATTTAGCACGATCTGGAGGAGCAAAACCGCGCTCACCAGAGGGGGGAGGATCTTCCCGGGGCGGATGCCGCCAAACTTACCATGGCTTCCCCATTCCATGAGCTGGCGCATTCCCATGGCCATCCAAAACCCAAGGACCAGAAAAAGCTGGAGGTGAATATTGCCCCGCATCCAATGGATGAAAAAGATGCCCTGGGGCAAAAAGGTGAAACCCATCAGGACCATGGCCAGGGGGAAACGCCGCAGGTTCCATGCAAGGCCAGGGATCACCAGTGCGATTCCCAGCAACGTTATCGCCTGAAGGATTTTGTCACCTTGCATTCTCAGAGCCGACCTCCAGCCCCATAATCCTCCCGTGAGGAAGTATCCATGTGCACTTGAATCTTTCTGGTCGGTCATGTGGCTGAGCATCCGCCAGAGGGTACGAGGCTCTCCCCAGTCCATATTCGGGTAAGTGCTGGAGCGTATGGGAAGATAGAGATACACCGAAAACCCGATCAAAAATAAAGTCCCCAGCAGCAGGAGCTTCCGGAATGTGTCATCTCTGTTCTTTGCGCAGAAGAAAATCAGCAAGCCCGGCAGAAGCATGGCCACGGCGGCGTGGTTGCCTGCGCTGAGGCCATACCCTAGTGCGCATAGATAAATTAAGCGGTCGTCGCCTGAAAGATACCATCGGACCGCCAGGTGAAGGACAAGCGCCACAAACAGTAAATGCAGAGCATAAACCTCTGCACTCAATACGCTCTCCCAGAAAGGGAAGCCAACGGCCAGTATTCCTGCCGCACCCAGAGAGATAAGGCGAGCCTCTCTTTCTCGGGTGCCTCCCGCCTCAAGAAGATACCGGGACGTTCTTAAAAAAAGTCCCAGTGCTCCCACTGCGTAAAGCATGGAAAACAGATTTATCCGAAATGGAATGTTACCAAGCGGCAGCAAGTAGACCCACCGGGCCATAAGGGTGTACGT
>CAZTAS010000270.1:0-7978 GCA_964611635.1 uncultured Thermodesulfobacteriota bacterium | reverse complement strand
TCATACCCCATAGTATATTATGTTACGCTTAATATGTCAAGTAAGTACTAGCTTTATCAATATTTCTTTATGGGGGATAAAGATGCAGTGGATCGTGCGATCGGCTTGCCGGCATCCCAACATCGCGGAGGGATGCCTGGGATCAGTCTATTGAACGTCCGGATCTCCCCAAATGTAATTGGTCAGCATGCTTTGGCTGTGCTCGTCTTCATGTATGCAATCTAATAAAGGCAACAGAGAATAACATTGCGGATATCCTCGGTTTTTTCTTGCAACTTTTGTGGTTGATGATAAACTGAGCATAAAAAGTACCGAGGTGGGCGTCGATCTCAGGTTTTCCCGGGAGCTCATATGTTAAGACTTCGCATCAGGATAAACGAAAGAGAAAGAGACAACCGGGAAAAGCTCCTGGAAGTTCGGGTCTGGTTACTCATTATTATGACTTGGAGGATGTGCGGTTGATGGCTCGATACCGCAACTCTCTATTATCTGCCCTGAGCTGGTCAATAATCAGGGCGGCCGGATTCATCGTAGAATAAGATGAACTTGCTCTACACATTAATGGTGATGATGGTAGTTTTTGGGATGGACACGGTACAAACACTATCCAGCAGGGAGATTCTCATCATTCCCGTCGGCAAGATACCATCTCACATTCTAAACGAACTGGCTCCGGAACTGGAAAAACGATTTCGCCTTCCAGTCCATGTTGCATCACCTTTACGTATACAGGAGGCCGCATACAATCCCCGTCGGAAGCAATACAAGGCAGGATTTATTCTGGAAGCGATTCTTACTGAGCATCCGAAACAAAAATATCGCCTCGGGATAGTGGATCTTGATCTTTATGTTCCCCAGTTGAACTTTGTCTTTGGGCTTGCGGATTCCAGCTCTGGTGCAGCCGTTATATCCATAACCCGATTGAGGCCGGAGTTTTACGGGCATGCCCCGAACGATCTTGTTATGCATCGTCGGATATGCATCGAGTCCGTTCACGAACTCGGCCACGTGTTCGGCCTCAGACACTGCCCCAACCCGCGATGCGTAATGCATTTCTCCAACTCGATTATGGATACTGACATCAAGGGCCCCGATTTTTGCAACAAATGCCAGAAGCTCTTGCTCAGAATAGGGGCTGCGATTAAAAATTCAGGCTTGTAATAGAGATGTTTTCCTACCTCCATGAGTTGTCGAAGTGCACTTTGTGCGAGCATCGCTGCGGGGTGAACCGTTTGGAAGGTCACAAAGGGGTTTGTGGTATAACAATTCCCGAGGTAGCTTCCGCTCAGCTTCATCCCGCTCCACCCCAGAGCTACACGATCTTTCTCGCTGGATGTAATTATCGCTGCCTGAATTGCCAGAACTGGACGATCTCGGGATATCCTGACAACGGCTTGCGGATTAGAGGATTCGTTGAACCCAGGGAACTGGCCAGAGAAGCAGTGGAACATTTGCATTCCCCATCGGGCAGGTTGATGAGGGCGGATCGGATCTTCTTCTCGGGCGGCGAGGCCACCATCCACATTCCTTTTATTGAGGAAGTGGCCAGAGAGGCCCGCCTGCTGGACCCGGACATCCGGATAAATTTCGATACCAACGGGTTCCTCACCGAGGAGAGCCTGCGAAGAGTGCTGCGCTTCGCTACATCCATAACCTATGATATTAAAGCATTCCATGATGACACACACCGTGCCCTGACCGGTTGTACCGTGGAACCGGTGCTTCGGAACGCTGCGATCATCGGCAGGGAGCATCCCGATCAATTATGGGAATACCGGATTCTCGTTGTCCCCGGGATCAACGAAGAAGATATCCCGCCCATGATGAAGTTCATCTCAGAGATCGATCCCGGGCTTCCGGTGGCTTTTCTGGCTTTTAGGCCCAACCACGTTCTGGAGAGTTACCCTGGAGCAGGCCGCTCTTTGTTGAACCACTGCGTTGAAATCGCCAGGTCTTTCGGCATTAGGAACGCTCACTGGGCAGGAATGGCGGATATTTATGGACAAACTATCAAATCCGAGGACTCCATGCCGAAACAATTTGAACACAAGGGCGCGGCCCTGGCCGCAACTTATGCAATCAGGGCGGGTTGCAAGACGGTTCCAAGAGATTGCAGAAGTTGCAGACAGGATGGGGCCTCCCCCTGTCCTATTAAAGGATACACACCATCACGGTCAACCTGAGATGATTGAGCCAGCATGCACACTCCCATCACAGGGCATACCCCGGGGTGATTGCGTTGTTGAGAGCAATGGTAAGTGGAAACCTGCATGCCAGACAACCCTGAGGGAAAAAGATGGGGAAATTCAAAGGCGGATGGTCTCACTCCACCTGTCTCGACCGGAGAATTATCTTTCCCTGTACCAGTCTGGATGCAACCTCGCCTGTCGCAAGTGCCATTCCCATGAGTTCAGCAAACATGTGAAGGGAGAGTGGTTCTCTCCTGTGGATATACTTGAGACATGTCGGGAATATGAAAAGAAAGTCAACCTCTGGGAGCCAAGGGAAAAGGCCTCCGCATTTCACGCCCACGATACGTGCCGATGTTGCGGATCATGCGTGGTTCACGGGAAAAGATCCTTGCTTTGCCCGGCGCAGATAGGACCCGACAAAGTCCTTTTGAGTCCTCAGGGGTTTGGGCCTGCCCGGAACATCGTCGCATTCACCGGAGGCGATCTGACCTGTCGTCCGGAATTCTATGTCCGCTGCGCGGAATTGATAAAATCGGAAACCCGGTTATGGCTGTTACTGGAAGTCAATGGATATGGACTGACACCGAATCATCTTGATTTGTTTAAGCATGCGGGCATTGATTCCTTCTGGCTTGACATCAAAGCATTCGATGACGATGTTCATCGTTGGCTGACCGGGGGCACCAACCTCCACATCCTCCGGCTGCCCGAACTGATCTTTCAACGGGACTTCACTCTGGAAGTGCTCTCCCTATTTATTCCCGGGGTGGTGGAGACGGATCAATTACGTAAAATAGCCATGCTTATTGCTTCCATAGATCGAGGGATTCCCTTCACCATCCTCGCATTCTTCCCGGAGCACAGAATGCGCGAATATCGTTCTCCGAGCACCCGGGAAATGCTTGAAGCTTTTCATGCCAGCAAGGAGGCAGGGCTCCATCAAGTTCGGCTCGGGAATACAGGCGTTTTCATGAAGACTGAGGAGGACTTTCAAACACTTATGAAGGAAGTGGGCAAAGGAAACTTCTGAGTTAAGGCAGCGGTTCGGATGCATGCCTGCGCCCGCTCATGAAAGGCCCGTTATTGGACGGGCAATGCTCAATTACGAGGGAAAAATCTTTCACGATTTCTTTCTACCACCTGAGTAACCGAAATTATTTAAAGCAGAGCCTTTCCCGTCGAAGCATCATTGCATGATTTGTCGAGCCGGAAGGTTCTATTATGTTGAAAAGAGCCTAATGCGATCTCCGATTCATAAAAGTGGAGATTATTGTTTATCCTCCCCTTTGTAATTAAGACGTTTACTATAGTTTTTATTAACATTTTTACCATATACGCCAAGAACACTCCCTTCATAAACGATTGCCTCGGCATAAAGAACTCTTGACATGAGGGTCGCATAATATTAAAAAGTCCTTGAGATGCTTATAGATGAGTTTGATTTCAGATCCTGTGCGGTCAGGCGGGGAAAAGTGACGGTGGATGGGGAGGGGTTTTTATAGCAGAAGGGATGTAGGATCTAAGAAGTGTCGAGACCGAAACAACAGGGTATGCTTCTGTACCAGGGGAAATGACATCGTAATGGCTGTTGGAGACTAAGAATCCCCTTTCGAACAGGGATCAGACAACAGAGAACACTAAATACAACTTTTTATCTCGCAAGGAGATCGTAAGTCAACAAACTTTGAGGAGAAAGTGAAGGAGGAAAGAAATGAAGGTATTTCAATTCTTGATCGTGATCGGGCTTGTTATATGCATCTGTTTGGGTCTCCCAGTCAATGGGGATTCCTTCCAGGCTATACCACTAAAAATGTCCGCTACACAACCACTAACCCACCCAAATTATCTGGCCGAGAAGCATCTAGAGTCTCTATTAAACAAAAGAGCTCCTGGCCGGTTCAACATCTCAGTCCACGGCGGCATGTCCCTGGGATCGGATTTAGAAGTGGCAAGGCAAGTAAGAATGGGCCTGCTGCAATTCGCCACGAACACCACGACAAACTTATCCAACATTTCTGCACCCTTTGCCATCTGCGACCTGCCTTTCATGTTTCGGGATGCCAAAGAGGCTCAAGCGGTGCTGAGTGGGCCTTTTGGTAAAAAACTCCTGGATACATTGCCTCCCAAAGGTGTACGTGGGCTCGCATACATTCCAGCAGCATTCCGGCAGATCTTTAATAGCAAGCGGCCTATTAACACCATGGAAGATATTAAAGGCCTGAAGCTGCGAACCGCCCGTTCAAAGATCGATTTGGCGGCAGCCGAGATTGTTGGGGCTGCGCCTACTCCCCTTGCTTTTGCTGAAGTTTACAGTGGCATTCAACAAGGCGTTATTGAGGGAGTGTTGATTCCCGCTTTGCTGGGCTATGGAATGAGGTTTCATGAAGTAGCTCCCCATCTAGCGATGATTGACCTGCAATGTTTTACCCTGGTATGGTTTGTCAACAACTCTTGGTTTGAGAAGCTGCCCGATGATCTGAAGAAAATCTTTTTAGATTCAGTGCAAGATGCGCGAGAATGGCAGATTCAAAATACAGCAGAACAAGATCAGGAGGTGGAAAAGAAGCTCAAGGCCGAGGGCTCAAAAATTACGATTGTCTCTGCAGAGGCCAAGAAGCCAATGATCAAGGCTGCCGAGAAAGTGTGGGAGCGATTCAAGGCACAAATTCCTGAAGAATATTTTACTGAAATTGAAAAGGCAAAAGCTGACTTCCGTGCTCGATGATCCATCCATAAAAACCCCGGCCCTTTTCAGGGGGTCGGGGTTTGTTCGGTGTACTGGATTTCGATATCAACACCAAATACGGTAGAGAGGCAGGTGCTGGTGAACTGATCAAGGTGAAGGCGTTCTGTTTGATTATTAATTAATAATGGAGTTACCAGTTGTGAGAAGTGTGATCAAAATTACCACACGAATTTGTGAGATTGCGGTGGCGTTATTGGTGATCTTGATTGCTGTGGACATCCTGGTAGGCGTGTTTTTCCGCTATGTTCTTGGTAATGCACTTTCCTGGAGCGAGGAGCTGGCAAGGTATTTGATGATCTGGATGGGATTTATCGCGGCCAGCCTCGTCTTGAAGGAAGAAATGCACATCGGGATGACGATATTGCGTGACAAACTTCACCCGATTCTTCGGAATATTGCGATCCTGCTGGGTGATTTTGCCATTATTGTCTTCCTCATGGTATGGGGCTGGGCTTCTTGGGAAACGCTGCAGGTAATCAAGGACGACATTTCTTCAGGCCTGAACATCCGCTTGATGTGGCCTCTTCTCGCCATGCCCGTGTGCGCGGGGCTAATGATTTTCCAACAGCTCACGCTGATTCCCCATCACATTAAGATGCTCGGAACCCCCAATAGCGATAGAATAGAAGACGGAAAAGGGAGTGATTAATGGCCGCTCTGGGAATTACCTTTTTCGTGCTTCTGTTGGTCGGAGTTCCAGTAGCATTCACTTTGGGGTGGTCGGCGTTCGTCTTTGCATGGGCTCGCGGCGGTGTCACCCTCATGGCCATTCCCCTTCAGATGTTTTCCGGAGTGGACAAGTTTGTCTTCATGGCGATCCCCCTGTTTATGCTGGCGGGAGAGCTTATGGTTCACACGGGGATCCTTGAGCGACTATTGAAATTTAACAGTCTCCTTTTCGGAAAATTCCGGGGAAGCTTGGCACAGGTGACCATAGTGGCCAGCATGATTTTTGCGGGCATCAGCGGATCAGCAGTAGCAGATGCATCGGCCCTCGGGGCTCTATTGATTCCCGCCATGAGCCGTCACTACAATAATGAATTCGGCGCCGGGGTCGTCGCAGGCGCTTCGACCATTGGCCCCATCATCCCTCCCAGCATCCCGATGATCATTTACGCAATGGCGGTAGGGGGCGTCTCCATCGGAGGGCTCTTTCTTTCGGGCGTGATACCCGGAGTCCTTATTGGGCTGGGAATGATGGTTATTGCATACATACAGGCTGTTCGGAATCAATTTCCACCCTCCGAAGAAGAGATTTCTGCAAAAGCACTGCTGTCCGCTTTCATAAATGTCATTCCTGCGCTCTTCATGCCCGTGATTATTTTGGGGGGAATACTTGGCGGTATTTTCACGGCCACAGAAGCGGCTGCCGTTGCTGTGTTTTACGCCTTGCTCATTGGTGTGTTCGTGACACGATCATTACGATGGGGCGATTTATGGAAAGCCTTGCTCCAATCTGGCAAGGTATCCTCAATGGTTTTTTTGGTTATAGCAACGGCGAGTGTGGTTGCATGGATGTTGATAGAAGTCCAATTGCCTCAGATGATTTCCGCGAAATTAAAAGCCTTTTCTTCAAACCCTCTGATCTTCCTTATCTTATTGAATATATTTCTTCTTTTCGTCGGATGCGTTCTTGAACCTGCATCAGCCATGGTAATGCTCATGCCGATCATTTCACCCATCGCTACTTCTTTCGGCATCCATTCCCTGCATCTTGGAATTATCGTCGTGCTGAATCTAACCATCGGGCTCATTACTCCTCCCGTTGGCACTTGCCTTTTTGTAGCCTGCGGGATCGCCAAACTCCCGATGGAAAAGGTGGTTCGTGCCATGTGGCCTTACCTTGTATGGCAAATTTTTGTACTTTTACTGGTCACTTACATTCCCAAGGTGGCGCTTGTAATTCCTTTCTGGTTTGGAATAAAATAAAAAATTATTCCTTTGGTAAACCTCCATGTCTCAAGGATTTTTAATTTGCCCTGTTGTGCAAATTCCCTGGCATATTATTAAATGCGGCAATATCTACTTTTGAAATATGGTCACTAATTATTTATAGTTTTTAACATTGCGATATCCAATAAACCTGAGTTCCTAAAAACCATACTGGTAGAAATGGAGGGATCGAACATGATCTCGGCAGATAAATTTGATTGCATAGTCCATGGTGGATTATTAGTATCAAGCGGGGATATTACTCGTCGAGATGTTTTTATTCGGGAAGGTAAAGTGGTTCAGCTGGGTCTTGATGACGGTTCAGCTCAAGCCACCCGCAGGATCGACGCCTCCGGTAAATATGTCCTCCCCGGGCTCATCGATGCCCATTGTCATCCCGTACATGCGGACAAAATGGACACACTGTCTCAATCTGCAGTTTTTGGGGGCATTACAACTCTCATTCCCTTCATAGGGGCGTTTAAGGCTTGGGGTGGAGGGGGGGCCGTTATGGACAGCCTGCGAAAATTCATTGATGAGGGACAAGAGCAATCCCTTGTGGATTTTGGACTCCACTGTACTTTTGTTCGCGAGAACTTGAAAGAGATGAAAGGATTGATCCCTGAGGCTGTCAAGATGGGGATTATCTCCTTTAAAACATTCATGGCATATGCAAGTCGGGGAATGAAGCTGGAAGATAATGAGATACTGATGTTGATGGAAATTATTCGGGATCACGGTGGCCTATTCATGGTCCACGCTGAGAATGGAACAATTATCGATTACCTGGTCGAGAAATTCCAGGCCGAAGGCAACACAACTCCCGAGTACTTTCTTTCTTCTCAGCCCAATCTTGTTGAATCCGAAGCAGTCTATCGTGCACTCACCATGTCCAGCTTAATCCATACTCCCATCTATTTGCCTCACCTGAGTGCAATGGAATCTCTTGATGTGGTTCGCTGGTTTCGGGCTCGAGGAGATATCAAGGTGTTCACTGAGACCTGCCCCCACTATCTGACATTGACCGATGAAGAGATGAAGAAGCGAGGCACTCTGGCCAAGGTGGGGCCACCCCTGAGGGGCCATAGAGACGCTGAAGCCTATTGGC
>CAZTAS010000269.1:0-8027 GCA_964611635.1 uncultured Thermodesulfobacteriota bacterium | reverse complement strand
CACTGTTTATTGGATCTGACGGAGCAGCTCGAAAAAAGGTTACATGAATTCTGAGCCTTGATTCAGTCTATGATTCAAAACGGATAAATAATGACAAGCAATGAGACAGCCTTCAATCTGGATCTTAGGATTTTCTTAAGAGGTTGTTAAAGTAAAGGCGGGACAATCGCTGATCCCGCCGGACAATTTCCATCGCTTTCTATTTTTGTCTGCCCATCAATGGTTAGCGACTTCACCGGTCGACCGCGAGGAACCCAGCAGTCCCTTTAGGTTGCCCCTTAGCCGGGCAACCGCATTTATGGTCATCAAGACAGGGCAGGTTCGCACCCTGGCGTGGCCGGCCAGCTCGGAGCCGTAAGGGAGTTTCTCCAACCTCCACCTGTCCCGACCGCCAACGATATTGAACACTTTCTGAAAGCCCTGCTTTATCATCACTTTCTGTGCCGCCGAGCTTCGAGCTCCCATCTTGCAATAGACCAGATAGGTCTTCTCCTTATCTAACTTGTTCAGGTTTTCACTGAACTTTAAGGAGAAAATATTGATGTTGATCGCGTTTTCTATGTGCCATTTGCGGTATTCCCTTCCGGTGGATACGTCCAGGAAGACCAGTGACCCGTTCCCCTCATTAGCTTCAATCATGGCCGCGGCTTCCGCCGGGGTTATGTCTTTGGCAACCTGCGAGGCAAAAATTTTATTCGGGGTGCCTCCATTGAGGCCCAAATCGGCTTCCACCCGATCGAGGCCGGAACAGGGACAGTCTGACTCCCGATCGGCTTTGCAGCTCGGAACTGGCTTATGGGCAGGGATTGCCAAAACTGGTCCGGTAGGTCCTTTACACTGCTTTTCATTAAACGTCGAATCTTTACATTTCTGATTTGCCGTTTCCATTGTCTCTTCTCCTTAAAAGTATGATTTTGCCCGACAAGACGTTTTGGCTCCTCGAAAAGTTACAGGTTCGACAATTCGTTCCAACTAAACCCTCCACCCGTGCCGGAGGATTCGCGGAGAAGTGCTCCGTGGAATGTAACCAAACCGGGGTCCAATTCGTCTTTTGTGTAGAAACCCAATAGAGGAGATTGTATAATGAACATAAATACCAGGGTCCTGATAGGATTGGGGGCGGCGGTGGCGGCAAATTGTGCGCCTTGTTTTGATCAATACTATGCCAAGGCACTAGAACTCAAAATAACCATGGAAGACATCAAGGCGGCGGTGGGTATCGGCGGACAGATGAAAACGGGCGGCAATCTGGCCATGATCAATAGAATCAAGGAAACCATGGGTGGGAAAAACGAGGACCGGACTGCGGCGTGCGATCAGGGCGGTTTAGGACCCGATTCGTACAAACCCTCCTGTTGCTGTTGAGCTGATAGAGGGAACAATGGATTTTTGGGAAATCTACGATCAGTATTATGCTTCGGTAAAAAATTACGTAGTGGCCATGACCCGGGACGATTGGGCAGCAGATGATATTGTCCAGGAGGTCTTCCTGAAGGTTCAGAGAAAGTTCGAGACCCTGAATGACGGGGCCAAACTCAAACCCTGGATCTACAGCATTGCCCGAAATCAGTGCCTTGACCATTTCCGGAAGGCCTCGGCCTCAAGAGAGGACCAAACCGGGGACGATAACGAAATTGACGGCATCCAACCGCCCTTGATTCAGCTTCAGCTGGAGAGGAAAGAAATGAGCAGGTGCGTCCAAAGCAAGATCGACCTGCTGCCAGACTCACCGCGCGAGGTGATTATACTGTTCGACACCATGGACTTGAATCATCAGGAGGTGGCCGACATTCTGGGAATCCAGATCGGGGCGGTCAAGGTCAGGCTACATAGGGCCCGGAAGGCCCTGAAGGAGATTTTGGACAGGGACTGCAACTTTGATCACGACGAAAGGAATGTATTTGTCTGCACTCCCATAGAAGACGAATCCTAATTGGAGAAATTAAATGAAATTGTCGGAGTGCGCTATGAGGCCATCAATTCAATCCCCCTGTTGGGATATCACAAGAGATCTTTCGCCACCAAATATTTCTGATACCATCCCTTGAAGGGGTGGAACGGGAAATTGAGATATGTCATGGATCCCCGTCAAATATGGGGAGGACGAAAACCTGAGAAACCTCCAACATACATCAGGTGGATAACGGGTTGACATATGAGCCACATCTCACCACGGCTGCATTTTTCAAACGGCTTACGGGAATTACCTGAAAACCCCAACATCTTGTGGTTGCCTCCGCGGTGGATGGTTTTCACTTGACTGAGGATTTCCTATATTGGCAAGTGGAAGGTAGTTCCTCAAATTGTGAAAGATACATTTTCCAGTCTTTCATTTTTCGCTCTATGAAAAGTAAATGATTAGTCTTTGTATGCTTTTCTTTCACTCGATTCAACAATGCATTATACCTGAGTGAAAATCCAATTGAAAAAACGCAAGCTTTGATCGTCCAGTCTTCACCAAAACTGGTTGGTCAAAAGTGATTGTGTATCTTTAACTCCTCCAATCGAGTCCAAAAAACCTATTTCCCTCATACGTTCTTTCTATTATATTGTTCTGCTGAGTCAAGTTGCATCAAAGGGACTGAAAGCCACGAGATCGTGGGCATTCGTTCCACGGAGGTTGCAATCAGCGCTTTTTATGGCTTTCGAGACCCAAGTTAATCAGATTTCAGTTTTTGGTCATGCCCAGTCATCAAACTACTGGAGCGTCAACTCCCTCGGACCGCCTATGTGACCAAAAATGTGTCTATCAAGCGATGACAAATGGTGACACTGATTGATAGGTGGTGACTTCCGTAACGGAAAGGAATGGATCAGAAAAGCTAACAATTTTATCATTTTACATCATCCTTTATCATGCCTAATAATCTGAACTCATTTATTTTTTTAGGGTTCGACTCCGCCAAAGGCGGATAAATCCCCCCGCCTCCACCAGCCAAATAGATCTTAGATCCTCTCAGTGATCGTCTTATATGTCTTAAAAGGCAAGTCCGGTAAACGGTATGTTGGCGTAACCAACAACCTTTCCCGACGACTTCATGAGCATCGCTCAAAAAGGACTAAAGGCGGGCAACTGCTGGAAGAGTTTTTTGTTCTCCACACAGAGAAATTTTATGACTATAAGACAGCCAGAAAGCGAGAGAAATTCCTGAAGTCCGGTCAAGGACGGAAATGGCTTGATGAACTTGAGGCCGCAATCTAGACCAGCAAAGGGGCTTGTGCGCCTCTGGCGTATTCGACTCCGCCAAAGGCGGATAAATCCCCCCGCCTCCACCAGCCGCCTCTTCTTTTACTCCTTTATCTTTACCGAAAGCCTAAAGCCCGCCTGCCGACGCCTGGGATTGGCGGGCAGGCCTTACACCTTATGCCCTCCTTCTATACCATAGGTTTTTTCAGATAGGAGTCAGGAAAGATATGAATTTTTCGAATTACCTGCTAAGTTCCAGTTTATTTGGACCCGAAATCCCACAGTATTACAGGCGGCAAATGAGTACCACATTTTTCCTTTAAAAGCCTCTCAGTGCGGGGTGAAGAGGCTTTTAAAGGAAAAATGTTATTGATGAATTAATGTGAGACTTTCGTGCCATTTATTCTGAGGCGTAGCAATTCATCTATTACCATCTATTTCCTACCAATAAAATTTTCAAAACCGAAAAAAAAGCTTGACAATGGTTTTTCTTTTGAACTTATGGTTAGCAGGAGAAAAACATTATGGAAATGACGAACGAGCAGAAAGCAAGACTTGAAAGCATGTCAATGATTGGCAGAAAAATAAGTTGTAAAGACAAGTTGCAACGGGAACCTCGATGGGAGCCAGGTACTGTAATTGATGAAGTATATATTATGGTATCAGATTACAAGCACATGATTCAAAAAATTGAATTTGCCGATCGGCAAAGTTGGGATGGGAGCAAATTTGCATACAGAACTGGATATTACACTTACGACAAAGATATGAAACACATAAAATGGGGGCAATATACTCAGTTTCTAACTGAAAAGGAATATAGAGAGCTTCTGAAGAGAGCAAGGGAAAAGGGTTGGGAAATATTCTGCTAAGTGCTCCAGCGGACGACTACTCGCCGCCGCTGAGCTTTACATTATCTTCCCTTGCAATATCTGCTATGAAAACCTCCTTATTAGAAAATAATGAGTCTTTTTCAAACGCAGCCAATGACCATAATCAAGTTTCAGCGAAAGTCGCAGGCTGAAGCTGATATGATGCACTGGGATGTTAAGCGATCTTCTTTTTCAATATATTCTTATCCAATTCCAGGGTATAAGACAGGATCGTGTCAATATTGATTTTTTTGGATGCTTTGAGAATCTCTATACCGGTAAGTTTTCCATCGGTTGTGGTATCAAGGTTTATACCCTCCGCGATTTCAATAACGCCATCTGGTTTTTGATCACCAAGGCTAAGGTATAAAGCATCTATCTCTTCGTCATAATGTACCTTCATCGCCTTCTTCCTTTCTTCAAAGGATAATTTGTAATAACAGTCGATATATTGCCCTCGGCTGAAACAACAATTTTTATAGGATATCCAAATCCTTGAACGTCTTTAATTACCTCATGTTCACCATCAGGTAAATCTAAACCCATTAAGATCTTCTCAATTGTTGATTCCGGGATATTATACAATTTTGCCCTTCGTTTTGCATGGCGTGAAAATCTAACTATCATTTCATGTTGTCCTTTAAATCAATCTTCTCGCAATCAACGACGATAATCAGCCGCGCGGCTTTTTGCGCGGGCGGATGCTACGCCTCAGAATAAATGGCACGAAAGTCTCACATTAATTCATCAATAACATTTTTCCTTTAAAAGCCTCTTCACCCCGCACTGAGAGGCTTTTAAAGGAAAAATGTGGTACTCATTTGCCGCCTGTAATACTGTGGGATTTCGGGTCCAAATAAACTGGAACTTAGCATTAAGCCAAGCACACCGCCTCTATGTCTAGCTGGTATTTCACTCTGCTGATTCTAGCCTGATATAATTTAATGTTCCACGGATAGACGGAGATCCAGTCCAGCAGTTTATTCCTATCGTCATCGGGGATAAGGGCACCCAGGACGACCCCAGTTAGCAACTCTGCCGAAAAGGGATAAATATCGGAGCCTCCTTCGTCTTCGGTTTTCAATATTCTCCACTCTTGTTCATATTACCAGTGGTTCGACTTTGTCAGGACAGCCTTACGAAACTCGTCAGGATTGCCCATATCCATGACATTTACTACAGGATATTCCTCTTGATAAATTACTTTCAAAGCCTCCCAAAACAATGTTCCTTCTTTCGATGAATCGAACTGAAGACATATTCCACGGTGACCATCGGAATAATGCGACCACATCAGAATGTCGTCGTTCTTTTCGGAAAGACATAAGACACCTATAGTCTTCATAAAGGCATCATATACTTTTTTCAAGTGCTCTATATCAGTTAGCAATTGCTTTTTTGCTTTCTTTCTAATGAGTTTTTTTATGGTTCTCTTGTCAGCACCGGGAAACTGCTCTTTGGTAATTTCCTTTAGATGCTTTTCCCTTTTAAACCTACTTTCATGATAAGTGAGTTTTGGCCTACATTCAAATGGATCATTGAAAAGAGTTGGGTCAGGAAGATAGATTCGCCTCTTTTCAAATATATCATCAAGTCCTCGTGACTCCATTGAGCGGTAGCGATACAAATGCTTCACCCGATAGGGTCTGACAGTCGTGAGCAGATTCTTGATCGCGGATTTTTCCGCCATAAGTTTTCTTTTTGGGGTTTAACGGGCCGGCTCAACGGTGGCCGGAACGCGAAGCGTGGAGGCCATACGCCTGCAGCCGAGGGTTCGGCCACCTTTGCTCCATGCCCTCAATCTCTATGGCGACACAGCTGCAGTGGCACCGTAATAATTCCTTGATACTGATCGCGCAGCCTCTATAACTCTGTCCAAAGCTATTAACGCAGCTTGGCCCGTATCTCGGTGTCTGTCTTCTATCCCGGTGCACAAGTCATCCAAAGCGGTTTTTAGCGCAGCTTCCTGATCAATCTTTAGGTCCAAGAGAAGTTCAATTTGATACATTAGACTCACAGCAGCTGGATAGTCTATCTTCTCATTCATGTCTGGATTGGAAATAGAGGCAAGTCGAGCAACAAGCTCTAGTATCTTGTCACACTTTCTTTCCGTGCGCCGCACTAATGATTCGTGGCTAGCACCAGCAATAATCTTGTCACGTTCAGCTGATATCAAGAACTTCGTAGTCCTCCAATGAATTAACGATGTGGCCACCGTCGTTGTCAGCATGCCTCCTACCGTAATAATTGCTGCCCAAACAGTCTCGCTCATCGTATCCTCCGCACCCTCCAACCCTATAATTTGTCTACCGGCAGAGAGATTCTTTTAGATTGAGAAGGCCGGCTCTCACAACATCGTTCCGCAGGCTTTCTGTCCCTTGTGAAACTTAGTATGGCCTTCCGAAGTTCCCGAACACTACAAATAACCAGTGCAAATGAAGAGAAGCGAAATTTGCATCCGAGTTAATTTGCCTTGTTCTGTGACTTTACTTCATAGAATTCATCCCAAGGATAACCTTGCTGTCTTTTCCATAAAAGCTCACCGTTAGGGCCATATCCAAGATAAGTCACGAGGCCCATTCTTTCTGGATCGATTTCAATTGACTTCCCTTGCCATTTTCTTAAGTAGTATCTGCCTATTGTAAAACTCACAAAATCGGCCAATTCTAAACCGGGCGATGACGCAGGGGGCACAAACTTAGGCTCTGGGATTTCAATCCCTTTTGACAAGAATCCGTATAGCAGTGAATATTGATTTCCACGAAACACATCTCTCGCCCAACTATGTATTGTCACATTGGCTCTTGAAGCTTTTTCAGAATCGAAAATAATATTCGGTTGTGCATTCCCAGTTGTCCATTCGTCTATTGCAACCATAAGAAGCAATATATATGCTTCGTCTCGAATCCGTCTTCTTTCCGATGTATCCCGCTTGCTTCTATCCTCATAAACGACAGCAATATTATAGACAAATGGCTTGCTCTGTCTGATGAGCGCCATGAGGTCGCCAACAAAGATTGCCACATCCTCAATGTCCAATCTGTTATAAATGGGGTGTCTCCCTCTGTTACTTCCTGACCATAAATCTTTCATGTGTATCCTCCAACTCTCGGCGGGCATAGAGGGTATCAGATCTTCTTTTAAACGTTTGACCCCATTTTCAATCTCTGGCAGAAGACCTCGGTCTGAGCCTATAAGTGAATAGACAGATACCGTCTTGCTCTCATAGGTCCTTTCTGCGTCATCTCCAAATAGAAATCCTTTTGTACGCATCTTAGAGACAGGCAAGTCTACCATTAAATTTTTTGTACATTTTGCACACTTTTGTGGCACCTGCTTATGGATCCACCTCCCAGGTCCTGTGTACGGGACGCCTTTTCTCTCAAATTTAGGCTTGACGGGTACTATTGGTAGGTCATGCTTTGTAAACCAATCAGGTCGGAACACTGTGCTGCAAAATGGGCATTTTATCGTCATCCGACTGAGGTTTTCCGGAAGGTGCCTCAAGGTGACAGATAAGCTGTCAAATTCACGCTGTTGTCGCTTGGTCTTCTTGTACTTTATCAAGAATGTTTTGGGTTTTCTCTTCTTTCCCATTCCCATGTACCTTGCCCATTCACATAACTCTGATGTAAACTGCCAAATTGCGACATTTCTAATACTTCATTATGCCACACGAAATCGGATTAGACCACAACTTCGCAGGCTAATCCGCTATATGAGGGTACTGTACCACAAATTCGCGGTCTAGTAATCTTGGCCTTATTGGTATTGCCCGGGATTATATTGCATGTAAAGGTGACGCTTATGTCGGTCAAAGTTTAGCAAAATCTAGCAAAACTTACAAACAAATATATGCAAAAAACCCCGGAGCAACACTCTTAGAGTTTTTTAATGAATCTCGCGTCGTTCTCTGGCAATAATCTGATAAAGATCATTTGCCACAAAATTTACGTCATATTTGATAG
>CAZTAS010000268.1:0-8063 GCA_964611635.1 uncultured Thermodesulfobacteriota bacterium | reverse complement strand
TTCGTAACATCTTGACATCACACATTAATTCAATTTTTTTCCGGAATATGGGTTATATAGGAATGACACTTTCATTAGAAATAGCACCCGGATCCAGAGTAAGGCATGCTAATCGCCTCTGGGAAGTGGTCAAGATTGAGGGGACCGGTGAGGAAAGGAAAATCACGCTATTTAATGAAAAGGATGGAGTTAAGACTGTCTATAGCAAAGATCGTTCTGTTGAATATATCCAAACCCCAATTGACCTTCTAAAAGCCAATCATTTCTCATCCGGTAAAGTCTTCGATCTCTTTAATAAGGCGGCCAAGTTTGCCCTTGCATATGAATATGATAGGTTCATCTCTGTATCAAATTCAAGGACAAGGCTGGAACCCTATCAGTTGGACGCAGTCCTGAAATCTATTACATCGTTGAGAACCCGGTTTTTGTTGGCCGATGATGTTGGTTTGGGCAAAAGTATCGAAGCCGGTCTCATCTTCAAGGAACTTGATGCCCGCGGGAGGGCAAATCGGGTATTGATCGTTGTACCGGCATCCCTGATCCCGCAGTGGCAGAGGGAGATGTATGAAAAATTCGGCTTTGAGTTTTATCACGCGGATAGGGGATTCATTAAAACGATGGGGCTTTACACATCCGATGAAGACTCGCCATGGGAAAAGCGGCCGTTTATTATTACATCGATAGATTTCATGAAGCAGTTTACTCAGAATGAGACAAGGGTAAAGAAATTAAGATTGTTGATTACGAAAATCGAAGAACAAAAGAGAAGACTGAATAAAGAAAAATTGGATGGGGATGATCTTCAAGCAATAATCAGCGAAGTTCCTGACGGCCTTGAGTCAGGCTTCATGAAATTCGTTGATAAATACAACAAAGGAAAAATCTCCAAGCACTTCGAAGGACTTGGCCAGGCAAGATGGGACTTGATTATCATAGATGAGGCTCACTACTGTGATAAGGTGACTGGATCAAAAGGCGAGGCCAAAGGAAATGCTCGATCCCGATTGGCGGACTCCCTTGCAGAGCGTTGCGATTCTCTCCTGCTCCTTACTGCAACACCCCATAATGGCGATCCCATGAGCCTGTATTCTCTTATTGAGCTTCTTGATCCTTTTCTATTTGGCTGCGTACATGAAATGCGGACGAACCCCGAACGTATCCAGCACGCTATGATACGAAGAGGAAAGGCGGGCCTGTTAGATACGGAGGGCAAACCAATTTTCACTAAACGCGAGGTAGAAACTCTGGCCGTTGAAAAGTGGTCGTTTCCTGAAAAGGAATTCTATGATCAGGCATCGGATTACCTTCAGGGGGGGTACAAAAGCGCTGACCGTATGAGCGGCAAGAAGAGAAGAAACCTGACCTTTGCGATGACCATCTTGCAGAAAAGGATGGCTTCCTCTGTTGCTGCAATAAAATTGTCGCTTGAGCGGCGTATAGAGACGTTAACAAGGCGAACCCATGCCATCACGAGCGCGGATCAGCAACAGATGGACCAACTCGGCAGGAACGAACTTGACCTTACGGATGAAGAAAAGGAGAAAATAGAAGGGAAACTGGAGGGGATGCCTATTCACGAGTCTCTGGCGCTGATTCAGGAGGAGATCGATGACTTAAAGAAGCTTTATAGTATGGTGAGCAGTCTGAAAACGGATGCGAAATGGGAGTCTTTACGCGCATATTTACGCGGCCTTTTTAAGGAAAAGCCGGATGAAAAGGTAATCATTTTTACGGAATATAGAGACACCCTCAATGATCTGATTGAAAAACTACGGGCAGACCTCCTATGGTTATCCAGCCATGAGATCAAGGAGGCCAAAAAACCGAAGGTAATTAAAGATCTTTCCTCTCTTGGGTCCCTTTTAGAACAGCGTAAACAAGACAATGTATCAGTAAATGTCAGTGTCCCTTTTGAGAAAGCGGTGTCAATCATCCGTGGGGGGATGAGTCAAAAGGAGAGGGTTAAGGCTGAACAAAAATTCCTTGATAAGCATTGCAGGATATTGTTAGCGACTGATGCAGCCTCAGAAGGTCTCAACTTGCAGAAAAAATGTCATATATTAATCAATTATGAGCTCCCCTGGAACCCCAATCGTTTAGAGCAAAGAATTGGCCGGGTCCACAGATATGGTCAAAAAAGGGATGTAAACATCTTCAATCTTTTGAATTTAGCGACAAGGGAAGGGAAAATCCTAAGGCGGTTACAGGAGAAAATCGAAGAGATTAGGAACGCCCTGGGATCAGTCGGTGAGGTGCTCGGCTGTGTCGCCAAGGCGAATATTGAAGAGGCAATCCGCAGATCACTCAAAGAAAATGTTCCAGTGGAAACGACCGCCGCAGAGATCGATAGAGCGATCGAAGAAGGGCGAAGGGTTTGCCAGCAATTTCAGGAGATTGGACTGACACGGCTTCAAGAGTTTGATAATACCGCTCTAAAGAAGATTTTGGGCCTGGTAGATAAGAACCGGGACCTTGAAGAGGCCTGGAAAAACGGTAAATTATTTCAACAGATTATGAGCGTCTTTTTTAATACCACCGTTTCCCCCAGGAAAAGGAGTGGGGAATTCAGGTTTCAGGTGCCCCAAGAACTTAGGTCTTTTGTATCCCGGGATTCTTATGAAAGCGTGGTATTCGATAAAGACCATCCCTTGCTTGATGAAGATTACAATACGGCATTTTTAGGTTTTGGACACCCCCTTATAAAGGCGGCGTTCCGAAAACTGATTGACGAGAACCATAAGGGATTAGGGCAAGCTTCCTTTAAAATTTTGAAAGAAGCAAGGGAGGTCGGCTTGCTTGTAAATTACCGGTATAGGATTGAATCCGAGGGAGTCAGGTTTATCCCTGAAACTGGAGAGGCTCAGTCTGTGATGGAGCCTTTAATGGAAGAGATTGTTCCTGTCTTTGTATCTGATGAATCATGCTCAATAGATGAAGGCGAAGTTTTCAACCAGCGTGAAGGGTTAAAGATAGATTTTCCTGAAAATTCCGTTTCAATGTTATTGCCCAAGATACACGGTTGGCTAAGCAGGTCCGAACAAAAAGTGAAAGATCGGATAGTCATAAAAAGAGAGGAAATCGAGAAAGAAAGACTTAAAAAGATATCAATAAGAAAGGGAGACGCTGATCGTTACTGGAGAGGCATGAATGATCTCTACGAAAAGAGAATCGAGAGATATAAAATGGAAGAAGAGTCCTGGGGAATGGACAGAAAAGCCCCTTTGGGTAGAGCGAAAAGAGAACTTGAAGATTTGAATACAAGAGTTGAGAAACAAAAAAGGATGCTGGATTCCATGAGTAACATTTACGATTATGCCCCGACAGTGATAAGCGTCGCATGGATCATTCCAAACAATTTTGTTTTAGGGAGTTGAAATGCAACCCATAGATATTGTCGAAAGGGTCAAAGCCACTTACAAAAGCTATATAAAGACGGCTTTCCCTATTATTGATGATGATCTGCGCATGCAGATGTATGGTCTCATCGAACAGGCTAATCTCCTCTGGAGAGGGCCATACCTTTCTCTTCAGCGACCGTACGAATTTGCTGAGAGAAAGCTTGCCGAACAACAAATAGAACTGGATCTGGAGCCCGGACTCTTGGCTGCCGGAGAATATGTAGATGATGCTGGGGAGCGACATCCGCCTTTTGGAGAATGGCTGCTTTTCTCCCATCAGCAAGAAGCCATTGAGCAGATTCTTGCAGGAAAAAACACCATCATCTCCAGTGGTACCGGTTCTGGTAAGACAGAAGCCTTCTTCATCCCTATCCTAAATTATTGTCTTGAGAATCAGGGGCCTGGTATCAAAGCACTCATTTTATATCCCATGAACGCTTTAGCTAATGATCAATATGATCGTTTCGCCTACTACCTGGCGGGGACAGGGGTGACTTTTGCCCGTTACACTGGCGATACACCCGAGGACGAGCAGGATGCGGAGAGGAATAATAAGGAACTTCGGCCTGAGGGTCTTTGCAAGGAGGCCATCTGGTATAGACACGAGATCCGCGAACCCAAAAACCTGCCAAACATTTTAATGACCAATTACTCCATGCTCGAGTATCTCCTTCTTCGCAAAATGGACAGGGTGCTTTTTGATGATCGGCTCCATTTCCTGATCCTTGATGAGGTACATACATACCATGGCGCGCGCGGGATTGAAGTCGCATGTCTGATCCGGCGTCTCAAAGAACATGTGGGAAAACTGGACGGTAATCTCGTTTGCGTTGGAACCAGCGCAACCGTTAAGGGAGAGGGCGATGAACCTGTAGCCCGCTTCGCAGTAGAGCTTTTTGGCGAAGATTTCCGGCCTGGGCATGTATGCACGGAGAAATACCAGGAATTTCCTCCCCAGGACAATCCATATTTACCTCCGACGCCGGCTATTGAAGAAGGCGATATCCAGAAGTTACGCGATCTTTCGGATCTGAACGTTGTGTATGACTTCTGCCTGGATCATATCGCACCGGAAGACCTTGTGATGGAGGCGATGGAAGATGTGGAGGGAGTAGAAGATGCCCCGGCAGAGTTCCTTGGCCGGGTGTTGTCAAGAAATGCCCTGTTTCGAGCTGTTGAGGAAGCCCTTGCCGAGCCCTGCTCGCTGGAGGAAATTACTACGTTCTTACAGACAGGAGTTTCGCCCCAGGATGCGCGACGAGGAATAGGAGACTCGCCGGAAGGAGGCCACCGGTCCAGCGTGGATGAGGTTTATCTCCGGAGGGAGGTCGAAGCTTATCTCCTCCTCGGGGCCAAGGCGAGGTTCCAGGGACAGCCCTTGATCCGGCCGAAGGTACACATCTTCTGGAGAGGACTTCAGGGGTTTTACCGTTGCACCAACGAAGGGTGTGGGGTTCTTTATACTGAGTACATGGATACCTGTGAGATCTGCCACTCAGTATGTTTGCCGGTAGAGGTGTGCAGGAGTTGTGGTCAGGATTTCTACCGTGCCTATCCTGAGGAGCCCGACGCCGGCCTGGAAGCCTATATAAGCAAAAAGAAAACAAAACGAAAAAAGCTGGAGGCTTTACCGGCTTCCATTTCCTTGACAGATGAAGCCCTGATCGGGACCGAGCCCGTACATTTTACCTTTTATCTCTATGATAACACTGAAACCAGCGAAGAGGATACCGATACAGAAGCCGATGAAGCCCATGCCCAGGAGGTTCCAACCAACTATTGCGCGGCCTGCGGAAGGATGTATCTCAATGGTGTATTCGAGTGCGAGTGTGACCAAAGAGAGCGAGTACGGGAAGATGCACGAAGGCTTTTCAGGCCAAAAACCTATCTTGGAAAAATCCACAAGTGCCCTGCTTGTGAGGGCATATATGGCGGGGGAATGGAAGTGGTCACCTCCCTTCGCTCTGCGACTATGGTCAGTATAAATATTCTGGTAGAGGGAATATTTCAGCATCTGACCCGGGAGCAACGCAGGCTGCTCATTTTTTGTGACAACCGCCAGGATACAGCTTTTCAAGCGGCATATCTCAATCACAAGCATACCCAATTTATCGGTCGGCAGCTTATATACCAAGTCCTTTGTGATGAGCAGGCGAAAGATAGTTTGCCTGTCAGTTTCGAGAGGCTACAAAAACTATTGTATGCACTCAGAGACCATTATTCCATTTATTGTCCCAAGGGATTTCGAGATTCAGAAGGACGATTAACTTATGAAATCCGCAAACCTGAAAACCCGGACGATGTGGCTCAGGAGTATGCGGATATCCAGATGTCTCTCCTTGGAGAGATCGCCAAGCCAGGAGCCCGCCGAATCAGCCTCGAAGGATTGGGATTGCTTGCGGTGGAATATTATTCCGGAGGGAAGACCCTCCGGGATATTGCGTTGGATGCAAAAAACCTCCAGGAAAGGTGGGGTCTTTCACAGCAAGAGGCTTTTCATCTCCTTGCCGCTATCCTCGACGAGATGCGGTTGAAAAGAGCGCTCTCTCATCCCATGCTCCTCAGGCCCATGAACGGCCGGGGAACCGTCTTTGGAAGATCGAACCTGCCGGTAGGATTCACGCTCCAAAAGCTTAAAAGTGAGGGGAGGCCTTACAGGACCTATGGATTTTTCTCCATTTCGGGTGGTGAAACATCGCTTCTGAATTTTGTCGGAAAAATCTTTGGTAAAGAGTCGGCAGTCACGGCTCTTCCTGAATTTGTGGATTTTCTGGTCAACGAAGGTTTTCTTGTATCCAAAGAGATTGGAAACGAGAAGTCCAGTCATCCAGCTCATATGGTGAATCATAACCGTGTAATGCTTACCATCCCGAGAGATCTATTTCGCTGCAATCGGTGCCGCAATGTGACTACCCATAATGTGAGAGGTGTATGTGCTCGATGGCGCTGTGAAGGCAGATTAGAGCCGTATAACCCTGATCCAGATCTGAACTACTATGTTGATACTTATACCCACCGGGAACCCTTCCGGATGATTTCAAATGAACACTCGGCTCAGTTATCAGGAACCCGTCGTATCGAAATCGAACGCTCATTCAAAGGCGGTCATTCAGATGTGCTGGTATGTACCCCAACCATGGAGATGGGTGTTGACATCGGTGACCTTCCCAGCGTCTTCATGCGAAATGTCCCGCCAGGACCGGCAAATTATGCACAAAGAAGCGGCCGCGCAGGAAGGAAGGAGCGGATTGCCCTCATCAATGCATTTGCCCTTTCAAGGGCGCATGACACCTATTTTTTTGATCGGCCCACTGACATGATATCTGGAGAGATTGACCCCCCTGATTTCTCCATCGACAATGAACGGATACTCAGGAGACAGATCAATTCTCTTATACTGGAAAAACTGGACTTTCAATTTCATCGAATAATGGGAGAACATTTTCCAGAGGGAGAAGAAGAATTTGCCCTTCCCGAAGTTGAAAAGGAGGTGACCGACAGGCGAGAGGATATCATCTTAGCCGTGCTTAAGGCCTTTAACAAAGACAAGCAAGAGGAAGAAAAACGTGAAGGACTTGCCTGGATTAGCAGGGAAGAGGTTGGGCGGATCATTGACGGTTTTTATCCCAAACTCATGAAAGCGTTTCAACCATGGCTTACCGAGCGGGATTCATTGTTCAAAGAAATCCTGGGACTATCCATGGAGAAGGCAAAGGTTGGTTTGCGCAATCCTAAACTGGCCGCCCAACTGACAGAGCGCGAAACACACCTCTATAGGCTCATTGAACAGATAGATACCATATATCCGCTATCCTATCTATCTGATCAAGGATTCCTGCCATCGTATGCCTTTCCGTCGGATACGGCCCGCCTGATTGCAAAGGATGAAGTCAAGAAGCCCATTCTTCGGACTATGAAAATTGCCCTGCGTGAATATGCTCCAGGAAACACCGTATATATGGACGGACGGAAATACCAGGTTATTGGGCTTGATTTTCATCGCTCCCCTATTCCTGACTTGAATCAGATCTACAAACGCTGTGAGTATTGCGATTACGTGACCTTTGATTTAGGGGCTACTCATTGCTTGCATTGCAACCGAGAACTTATGCCCCAGACTTGCTCGGTCCTTTTCCCCTCATCTTTTGTAGCGGAAAGGGCTGAATCAATCGGAGCCGATGAAGAGTATCGAGAACGGGCCTTTTATGGGGGACATACCTATTTGCTACAGGCACCAGATCAGGGTGATAAGTCCGAGATTGAGGGCGTATCAATTGAGTATTATCGGCGGGGGGAGGTTTTCATAACGAATGCCGGTCTGGTAGAGGAAGGCGGGAGGGGATTCCTGCTGTGCCGTTCCTGTGGCTACTGGCACGCACCGACAAATCCGAAACCCTTCGAAGATCACAAGTTGCTTCATAATCGACGACGAACCTGCGGGGGAAATTCAGACTATTATCATTTGGGATGTCGATTCCAAACAGATGTAATCATCCTTCGTTTCGAAGGCGTTCCGGAGCCTTCGGATGAGTTCTACGCAAGCTTAAAAGCTGCCGTGATAGAGGCATCGAATTCAATCGCGGGTGCGGAATCAGGCGAGATAGACGGTTTCAGACTTTTCCAGGCTCTGGAGAGAGCGATTTCCAAAGGTCTAATTGACAGAAA
>CAZTAS010000267.1:0-8097 GCA_964611635.1 uncultured Thermodesulfobacteriota bacterium | reverse complement strand
GAGGACAATCTCAATCTGGACTCTTGCGTGATCACCCGCTGTGGCCAACAGGAGTGAGTCAAGAAGGAATACGGAGCGAGCTTTCGCCTCAAGTGTGTTGTGTGCGACAGCGGATTTTATAAGGTTGAGTTCATTACACACCTTGATCAGTGGGGGGGAATATCGCATGAGCCTGGTGATCACCAACGATCAAGAGGCCGAACCTGAGGCAATCTGGAGGGAGTATCGCCCCCGGGCCAACGACGAGAACGTCATCAAAAGCTTAAAAGAAGGCTTTGGGCTGGCCGCTTTCAACATGGAGAGCTTCTGGGCCACTGAAGCCGTGATGGTGATGAATGCCCTGGTGTTTCATAACCTGATTCATTACCTCAACAGAAATATTCTCAACAAAAAGGATCCTGTGGAGCAGCTTCGGACTATCCGCGGGAGGTATCTTCTCATAGCCGCCCAGCTTGGGAAAAGCAGCGGATATGATGTGCTCAGACTTGCCGTTCGAGATCGAAAATTGCGGGCGAAGATCAGCTACTTCTTGGAGCAAATATCCTTAATTTCCAATAGGTTGAACTGCATTGCCGTTGAAACTGCATAGCAAATTTGGAGGGACTTTTGAAGGCTTTATAATGAATGTGGCGAATAAAGAGATGCCCTGAAAAATCTCATTTCTATTGATCATGCAAAAGACAAATGCCGCATCACCCGGAAAAATCAAGGCAGGAGAGGCAGAGGATTTTCAAATGCAAAATTTAGGATAAAAGGTTTTATAATTTTTTTAGAACTCATATTGTTTCAGGAGATTATCTGCGGTATTCTGTTTGCTGAATAAATACAAAACAACCGGGATCAAATTTGAGGATAACTCCAATCATCCGTCAGTTTGACTTTTAATGATGCTAAAGCGCTAATCTGGTGGTTGCGGATATAATAAATTTTTGGGAGTTCTCGGTATTCTGAGGACAGTATGCCTAATTGCTAGGACAGTGGCGGTTCCGGGGACAGTATAACAATTAAGTATACTGTTTTTCCAGAATTTTGATGTTACTTATAGCTTCCTCGAGGATTTTCCTGTCGGGGTCGGATACCCCTTCGTCATACTTTGCAATCCTGAAACCATGCCCGTAAATCTCCATGAAGGACTGCCAGTCCTTGACCTAGTGATTCTTGAACATCCACCACTAGGCAAGGCCCCGCATCAAGCCGTTGCGGACAATATAGCCTCCCCTCAGCTGGGACCTGTGGAAGAGGAACTTGTCTTTGGGGAGTTCCTCGCCGTAGAGGATATTATCGTCAGTAATAAGCCTGGGATGTTGCAGGAGATTCCCTTCTTTGTCCTGGAAGGTGAATCTGTGCTGCAGGCACGTCATCGATGCTTTCCACGTAAATACACCTGCCGTCAGTTGCCCACATGACCTCAGGATACGCGAACCCGAACGGCACGGCCTCCATCAATGACCGGATCATGTCATCGAAATTGGGGATAGCTTTCAGGACCTCTCGTATAAACTCCGCGTCCTTTTCGTCCTTGGAATCATCCGTACCTAGGACCACTTTTCATGGGCAGCCCGCCACCGCGCCCTTCCGCTTGTCAAGGGTCCCACCTAGATGGAGGTCCTTGCCGATGACATCAATATAGAGGGTCATAGCTTGCTCGATTTGCCCTATTTCCGCTACATAATGGATTGATGACAATTTTTCAGGGGTCAAGCCCGAGCTGTAGGCTCCCATTAGCACATCCCGGCGGCTGGGCTGGACGACCTTGTTCATTTCAGGCTTGGCCCTATCCGCAAAATATGCACGTATGCGCTTGATAGGGTTCATTGTTCATAGGGTAACCAGGGGTTTTCCAGGTGTCATACCAGGGGAGGGAGGTCAAAGGGGTATCATATGGGGGTAAAATGGTATCCGGTTTTGAAATTATTTTTTCTTTATTTTTTTCTTTAGTCTTTGCATTCATGAGAATTTGAAAAAAAGGATGTTAATTATTTGATTTTTCATCAGAGGGTGAGGCAGGAAAAAATACTTGACATTTAATAATAAAGAGATATAAAAAAAATATTAAATTATCTGTCCAGCTGATGAAATAATAGCTTGCGGGAGGAAAGGAGGAAGAGCAACTTTCATATAGGCTCGATTATGTTCGAAATTAATGATCCTGAAACATTGATATGATCAATAGAATGTGTAGACACCCAATGTGGAAGAAAGACTCATCACAAAAATGGATACCTGAGTTGATTTGATCAAGAATTGAATTTATTTCCGCTCAAGCTCATAAAAATGTTATTGAATCTGATTGGGTGTATCTTGTACGTTGCTATCTATTATTCCCTTCCGAATGCCACGTTGAGAGCCGCATCTAAGACATTAAAAAAGTTCTCGGCATTTATTTGCAAGATAGCAAGTACTCATTTTTGTCATGAACCGAAAGAAAATTTTTTTCATTTAAGAAATTTAAGAAAAGGAGATCAAAAATGAGACACAAACTTTCTCATTGTAGTGCGAAGAGTTTGACTTTTGTGGCACTGTTAATTTGTGTGATAGTTATAACTCCAATGGTTGCTGAGGCCTCGAATGGTGAAAAGAACAATGGTATCCTCAGCGACAGCGAGGCTGGGCCCCAAATTGTACCTCCTGGCCTTCCTTATGGCACAAGAGTCAAGGCAGTTGTGGATTACCCCTCCGGTAGTGATTGCATTAGAGTTGGTGATAAGGGCACAATTTACTGTTATGATCCCAATGATCCTAACCTTCCTTATCTTGTCAATTGGGATAGACCTTGCGGTTATGAACAGTGTCAAATTTGTGGCATTTGCGCCCCACATGGCTGGTGGGTTGGCTCTGATGAGATTGATCGAATATGCCCGACGGCACGAATCTTATCAACCCCGAGTGATTTGACATATGAAGTCGAAAAGAATTTGGCAATAAGTAGATCCTTCCGCGACAAGGTTCTGAGTAAAAGCGCAACAGGCAGAGAGTTCATCGGTCTTTACTACCTCCACAGCTTAGAGGCGGGCCAAATCATGACCGAGAATCCAGTTCTATTCTTGAGAACTGCTAGCTTATTCATGAAAGCGTTTCCCGCTATTAAGATAGCGGTCAGTAATAACGGAACCCTGTACTTACACAAGGATGTTCTATATGAAGTTAATCAACTTTTAGACGAGTATGAGGCACTGGCCAGCCCCGAATTAGCTGTTTCTATTGAAAAGTTAAGGGCTTTCTTATGGGACAATAGCAGGGAAATAAAGTCCGATTGGGTAAGCATTGACCTAAATGAATAGATCTGACGTTTTAATTATTATGGGACGGTTCTATTTTTTCCTAACATTAGCGCTAATTGGTTATGCTTGATTTTGCGTTGATGCAATGGGAAAGCTCAAGTACGGATTAGGCTGGACAAAGCAGTATATTCGCTGGATATTGGTACCCTCTCTGGCCCGAAGTGAGGGTGTATGCTAGCGGTAAAGTTGACGTTCCTGACAGTCATGGAAAAGATGCGTCTCAGATGCTATACAGCCCATCTTTCTCTGTATTACACATAATCATCTAAATAAAATCTGTAAGAACCAGAAAAACTGGAGGGTAGGGTCAGCAATAGCCCTGCCCTTCTTACTAACGGTTCATTACCGCTATTTCCTTATTAACATTTTCCAACCACAGCTCCAGATCTTTCTTTGAGATAGCGGGCCTACCGTCAATATAGCTAATCGGCGTTCTGTGCTTTTTCGCCTTCTTTTTCATGTTCTTGATGCTGTCGACATCGAAGACCTTCATAATGCTTTTCCAGCCGTTGAAAAGTATCCCCTCAGTCTGCATCAGAAAGTCCCCCGGCCTAATGATGCAAACCGACTCAGGTCAAATGTTTTAACTATGGCCTCCCCCTCATGCTTCTGCAGATAATTGGAGTTCTAGAGACAGTATACTTAATTGTTATACTGTCCCCAGAACTCCTTATTTAACCGGACACTACTGGTATAAAAGGTTTTATAATTTTTTTACTCATATTGTTTCAGGAGATTATCTGCGGTATTCTGTTTACTGAACAAATACAAAACAACCGGGATCAAATTTGAGGATAACTCCAATCCTCCGGCAGTTTGACTTTTAATTATGCTAAAGCGCTAATCCGGTGGTTGCGGATATAATAAACTTTTGCATCCAGTTTTGCGCAAGAAACCTATATTCATCCAGAACGTGACGCTCATGGGGGTTTAGAATCATGTCTAATATGCAAACCGGTTTTGTCGATCTCACCTGGGACGATTTGATGGTATGGGCTGGGTCTAAGATTGTTTCTCGAGGACGTTCTTACAAAAGCCGGGTCCGGGAATTACGCACTACACCTGCAGGGAGTCTTCTGGCTTGGGTTCATGGCACAGAGGTTTATGCAACCCATGTTTGGCTGGACCAATCGGACAGGTTATACTCGTCTTGCTCGTGCCCTTATAACTGGGGACCGTGCAAACACAGTGTGGCGTTAATTCTTGTTTATCTTGATGCTCTGAAAAATAATGAGACAATACGTTGCGCATCACCGGATGACCAGCGGCTACTATTGCTATCCGGAAATGGACAAGATGGCGATTATGATGAACTTGAGGCATGGGATTATGACGATTATGGAGGTTCGGAAGATTGGAAAGACGATTATGAAATGGAAGAGGAGGCTCTCACACGCAGATTAAACCGGCAGGCCAAGACGAAGACAAAGCGGCGAGCCGATGTACTGCGCAATGTATTTGAAGCCATGACCAAGAAAGAATTGATCGAGTTTGTTATGGATTTGACGGAACGATATCCCGAAATAGGCCATCAGGTTCTGGAGGAGGAGCGGCTAAAAAGCGGCCAGGTCAACAAAATCGTTAAATCAATCCGGCGTGAAATAGAAAAGCTATCTGGCGAACCGGGTTGGCGCAGTCACTGGTCTGACGAGGGCAACATCCCTGATTATTCTCGCGTTTGCGAGCGATTGTTATCGCTTCTGAAGTCGGGGCATGCCGACGCAGTTGTCGATCTAGGTGAAGACCTTTGGCGTTTGGGAAATGAGCAAGTTGGCATGTCCAACGATGAAGGCGAAACGGGCATGGAGATTGCCAAATGCATGGAGATAATCTTTCGGGCGATTCCAGAGTCATCTCTATCCCCAGCCGACCAGATGTTGTGGATGATCAATGCATTCATCGAAGACAATTACGCCTTACTGGATAGTGTGGGGGATTGTTTTTTAGATAACCGGTATAAGAAAACAGATTGGAGCCAGGTGACCGACGCCTTATTGACTAGGCTGAATAAGTTGCCCAAACTTAAGAAACAAGATAACTATTCAATCGGATACGAGCGCGAGCAAATTATGCGTTGGGCCATAAAAGCTCTAGAAAACAGCGGACGAAAAGTGGAAGTCATCCCGTTGTTGGAGCGTGAGGCGCCAATTACGCATTGCTATGTCATGCTCATCGAACATCTGCTTTCTGAGGGACACAAAGAGGATGCTCGAAAGGTGGCTGTCGATGGCTTCGGAAAAACCATCAATTATTTACCCGGCATCGCGTGGGATCTTGAAAAAAAATTGTGTAGCATGGCCCAGCATGAAAAGGATCTTCCCCTTGTCGCCTCTTATTGCGCGCTAGAATTCTTTGAAGACCCATCACTGGCTACCTATTGCAACCTTGAAAAAGCAGCCCGAGACATTGGCGAATGGCCAGGCGTTCGTGAGGCAATCATGCACTTTCTTGAAACTGGCGTTCGGCCTGATATCCCACTCGCGACAGGTAAAAAAAAAAATTTCTTAGTGCCGCCCAAAGCATGGGCTCTGCCCGCAACCGAGATTTCCCTGTTTTGTGAAAATTCGCCTCGTCTTCAATACCCCGATACCGACACTTTGATTGAAATTGCGATTCACGAAAAACGAAACGACGATGTGATCCATTGGTATGAAATCTCCAAGAAGGGAAGATTCGGGGGGTCATATAACGATGAATCCGTAGCCGAGGCCATTCAGACATCCCATCCCGACGTTTCATTGAAAATATGGCAGCACCTGGCCGAAGGTCAAATCAATCTGGTCAAACCCGCGGCTTATCGAGTCGCCTCTAACTACTTACGTAAGATGCAAAAGATTTACGAACGACTCGGACGTGTTGACGAGTGGATGGCCTATCTTAAAAGGATCCGCACTCAACACAAAGCCAAGCGGACTCTGATGCAAATTTTAGATTCTCTGGAAGGCAAACGTATCATTAACTTGTAGTCTTTTACTTACAACATAACTGATAAATAGACATTTCATGATCGATTGCAAGAACGAATCCCGGTGGAGAAGGCATTATTCAACATTAAGAGTGGGTATCGTGAAATACGCCCGGTTAATGTTTGTTGAAATGCAAAAAAGGCATTTATACCAAAAAATGCAGTTAGTTAATCAAAATAGCCACAACTCCTCATGGACATTTATTGTGGCATGAGCATCTTGCCCATGATTGCCACGGGCTGGAAGCCCGTGCCACGCAATTAGAAACTGATTGCTTATATCTCGCGTATATTGGCAGAAATAATGTGTTTTCCGTGTTTTTTAATCTTCTACTGCAAAATCCGGTTTATAAAATGTGGCATGGACGTCTCGCCCGTGTCAGGCCATGGCCGGGACAGCCATGCCGCGACTGCTGTGCCAAGAAGTAGAAGTGGTGGGTTTGATTTTGGAAAAAATGGGGAAAGTCTCGGGGATCATGATTATCAAAAGTAGTTTTTATATGAGTGTGATTCAAAGTGTGTGTCCGGGGTGGTTGTGTTTCAGCCCTCAAACCGGACGGCGTAGTGCTGCTGCCGGGACCGATTGTGCCGGCGCATACGGCGGATCAAAATAACCCCCAGCACGAATCCTCCAACGTGAGCCCACCAGGCCACACCGCCCGCATCTCCCACCCGGGCCGCAATGGACATTGTCCCGCTGAGAAATTGCAATAAAAACCAGAAGGCAAGGAAGAAGTAAGCTGGAATCTCTATGGTTGTGATAAAAATGAAGATGAAGACCAGTGTCAGGACTCGGGCTTTGGGAAAGCAGAACAGATAGGCCCCCAACACTCCCGCCACCGCGCCGCTGGCTCCAACCACGGGCACGCCGGAGCTGCTGTTGAACAACACGTGCGTTACAGCCGCTCCCAAGCCGCAGATGAGATAAAAAAGGGCGTACCGCACATGACCCAGGCGATCCTCCACGTTGTCTCCGAATATCCATAGATACCACATGTTGCCGATCACATGCAGCCAGCCACCGTGCAAGAACATGGAAGTAAAAAAGGGCGCAAAGGCATCAGCAATCGTGAGCTCCGGGATATGGAAAAAATGGCTGGCCTTGAGCGGAACCAGCCCCCACGTCATAAGGAAGCGCTCCAGCCGGTATCCCATGCTCAACTCATAGATAAACATCACCATGTTGACCACGATGATGGCCACGGTGACAACGGGGAAGGTTCCCGAGGGGTTCCGGTCGCGCAAAGGGATCATGCTGAATCTCCGGGATTGATCATTTATTTGTGTGAAGTTTGTTTTTTCAGAAACAACTCTTTAATTTTATTTAACGATTCTTTTGCCAAATCAGCACCTAATCTCTCCGGATCATCATACACTTTATCTAATGCAGAATCCAATGTGCAAGGAAAGAAAGTTCTTTTATACTCTTCAAAAGAATGATATTCTTTATTTCTCTTGATATTTTTCTTCATTTTTTCCTCCTTTTGCATCACTATCTACCTCATCGCGATAGTATTTAGAAAAAAAATAAGGATTTAATTCTGCATTAAAATAATGCTTTCGCTTAATCCAAACAAACCCATCACCTTTAGAAATCACAGCAACATCAATAGGACCACCTACTGTTTCGGCATCCATTGACATTTTTCTCTTGAATGATGTTATATTTACAAAAGTTTCAGCCATTAATGCCAGTTCAGTTTTCGGAAGAAATGAAACTGTCTTTATAATAGGATTTATATGATTGTCCTTCCTATACTTTTCCATTTTATCCTTAAAATCATCTAATATAGTTCCCATCCGGAAACTATAATTTATTGAATTAATTACAAATTAATTACAAACAACACC
>CAZTAS010000266.1:0-8103 GCA_964611635.1 uncultured Thermodesulfobacteriota bacterium | reverse complement strand
GGCAGCTCGATCTCGTTGCCTCTGAGGTCTGCCAGCCTGTGTCCTTTTCCGCCATTGAGAACCATTCCCGTATGCGGGTCGATATAGACCCTATCCATCGGAAGCTCATCGTGGTGCTCTCCTTCCAGAAAGATGCTCCCGTGCCTCGGGTCCGCTACTGTCTCTACCATGACTCTTTTAATCGCCATTTCTTGTACCTCCTTAGCCTAAGGGAAATCTTGGGATTTGAATTACGACCGGGTCAGGGTACTCCCCGCATCTCAGTATTGCCTCCCCTCGCTTGAGCTTGTGGATATATTTAATTTGATCCTGTGTCAAACCCATCGCTTTCTGCATCTTCGCCGAATCTTCATCGCTCCCGAGAGGGAATAGTATCTTGCAGTAAGTATTTGAAAATATACAATTATCCAGCTCAGCGCTCTGTGATGCGGCAAGGATGCCCACGCCGAACTCTCTCAACATAGAGATCATGCTGTTTATCGGAGGCTGGCCTAGGTTTTCGTTCCGGTAAACTGGAAACACCTAGTGCGCCTCGTCGAATACGCAGAGGTTTCGTAACTCCGTTCCTCTTTGTTTGTGATGGATTCGATAACAGAACAACCAGTGCAACAGATAGTTCACGAGAAATTTTGCGTGGGGCTCCAAGAGGCCGTGCAGCTCGAAGACAATGCTCTTTTTAATGAGCTCCTCTAAGGGATATCCTTTCGAGCAGTTGTATAATTCCGGGGTGGTGGCCAGAAATGCCCCCAAACGGTTGAGAAGACTTACCCGATATCCTTCCGTTCGACTTCTGGGGTGGGTCTTCATGGTCTTGAGAAACTCAACTAGCTCCAGGAACGTCGGATAGTTGCCGCTTCCGGCATAGACGCCATATTTTGCATACAGATGATCTATGATAGTCGTCAAAAGAGAGAGTGAGGCATCGAGCAGTGAAGTTGTCCGACAGAACAAATCAGCAATTAATTGCATCCAAATCTTCGGATGCACTCCCTCTGGTGGACAGAGAGGATTGCATCTAAAATTATTCGTAAAATTAAATACATAGAACTTATTCGGGTACATTCTCAGTAGATGCCGGTAGTCTAGTTTTCTATCAAGCACCCAGATAGCTACTCTGTTCAACAGTTGAGCTATCAGAAGAAAGAAAAGGTTTGTTTTCCCAGAGCCGGTTCTGCCCAGGACTAGACAGTGCATCAAGAGGTTTCTGATAAGCAGCCAGAAGGGAGTTTCAGTTGTCCCTTTCACCTTACCCAGTAACAAGTATTCTCTGAAAAGATCAGGATTGAGCACAGCACGAATAGCGCTGTCAAAAGGGAAGGGATCGATGGTCTCAATGAACGCAGGGATGGCCAATCTGGTGGTAACCGCTTTCATAAGGGATTGATTCCCGGTAAGAGCGATGGATAAAAGACTCTTCACCACCCACTCTTCCGAATCAGCTTTTGCCTTCTGCGCAAGCTCCACGAGGCCGTCAATATTCATAAGCTGTTTCATAGCTTATTCCTTTTCGCTGATTTTCTGGGACATCACGAAATGAAAGCCTTTGAGGCCCAAGAAAAGAGCGCTTATCGTCATCAACTTTATTTTGCATGGCCGGCAAAAAATGACCTCTTTATAGACGCGAGCACACGGTGGGCAAAGAATCGTTAGGCATCTATTGCACCGGAGACGGCAATGGTGACAGATCCAGGCATTGCACCTCTGGCATCTCCCCCAAAGTTCTCCTGCACCCCACGCGCCCACTATATTTCCGCACTTGCACTGGTATAATCGGATATGCTCTTCTTCGATGGTGCTGCCTGTCTCATCGAGGCTCGTCTTTTTCTCACGCACAAAGGCTTCCTGGTCTGGCTCACCCTCCTCAATGGAGTATCGCTTGATTTCCTTGTGGAGGGTCTGGCTCCTGCTCAGAAAATTCTCGAGGAACTCTCTTGTGTCCATCTCTTTCCTCACAATGGTGGCCTCATCATAGGGTCAGCCATCGGATCGGCCATAGGGTCCGCCAAAGGGTCGTTTGGAGCCATCTGATGACTATGAAAAGGATCAAAGGAATTTTCCATAGCAGAGGGGTCGCGCTGCAGCGCATCCTAGGCCATCTGCTGGTTCTGAAATTCCGCTGCGCTCTGGGGGTCCATGTTGTTTCGGATGATCTCCATCCCCGATTGGATCTGGAACGAGTTGTATTCCATCTCGGCTTTAACTAGGGTATCGTGGGGATGTTCTAATACCTCAGGGCTCATGGCCTGCCAGGGATGACGGTGGTCAGGGCGGAATGGGGAATTGAGGCCGGACTGGAATGGCCTCTTTTACTCCCTGATCAGCGGCTTGGGAATCTCTTTATGGAGTTGATAATAGAGAAATTCCTTCAGGGTGAACATCGATGTGCTCCTTTCTGTTAAATTTTGATGGTTTTAGCTTGTCTTTTTCCATTTTGGGATTGACGACATTTGTGTTTATCTGTTTCAAAACCAGCGTCTCCGTTAAGCGTCCAGCCCAAAGGACTGCGTGATGAACTCCAAGGCATTCATCCGCAATTGCACATGTCGTGCAAGAGACCTACCTCCTGGCGCAGGGCTCTGGTTTCCTTGCAGAGGGCAACAATAGGCTTATGGCCTGAGCCAGACCAGGCCCTGGCTATTGCGTCCCTCGCAGTGAGCCCGGGGTTGGTCCGAATAAGCTCCATGGCTTCAGGCCCATCCCACATGTAATCGGCTTTAACTTCCATTGAAACTCTCCTTTCCTCTGTCCTTTGCCCAATCCAGAACAATGCGCTCGGGTTGTTCCTTCATGTCTTTGGGGACGTAGATAGTACCCACCACGCCATAGTCGCTCTCAATCCTAAATCTCTTGTACCGCTTTGAATCCCGCTCATACTTCAATGTGCCCTTAAGCTCTTTTGTCTCCTCCATGATCAACCTCCTTCTACTCTATGGGCAGTTGACGCCCTATGTCGTAACATTTGAGACTTGCGCCGGTCTGGGAGAAGAAACTCGTCCAGAACCGCTCGAGTTTCTTCCACTTTTCGATGCTCATTCCAGCGGTGCTGGCTCCCATGACGTATATATCTATCCCTTTCATATCCGGGATAAGACCCTCTGCTTTGAGCTTTGCGATTATCTTCTCCCCGCTCTGGGCGATCATGTCTTCGCTGATCTCTTTGGCGAATTGGCGCATATCTGAGAGGATGACGAGGACCTTCCTTCTCCCTCTCTGCTCATTTAGAAGTCTGGCAAAAAGGTATATCCCGTCGATGAGGGATGTTGCTGGCCTCTCTTTCAATAGGGTTTCCGCCTTTTTGCGGAATTCGTTGATAATTTCAATTTTCTTTCGTCGTACTTCTTCGTTGAAATAACCCGCCTTCGAGGGCATGGTGTGGCGGATCATGTATTCCGGGTTCGAGAACGTCGCTTGCGTGATGAGCATTATCTGAATTTCGTCACAGGGATTCAAAGAATCGATGATCGTTAAGACAGCACGTTGGTTTTGGAGCCGATCATGATCTGTGGAGCCCGTCACATCGAATGCCACAAGGTAATAAGTGCATTGATGATTGTTCTTGCCAAAAGCGTCCTCGGAGAGGAGGAAAAAGAAAATAACCATGCCCACAATGATGGCGATGGAACAGACCAACAGAGCTGGGCTCCCTCTTTGCTGGGCTTTTTGTTCCTCAGCCATCATTCGGCTTTTGATGCCTTCTTTCGTCAGTGCTGCTAAATAACTGTTTCTCTTCTTCAACTCAACAATCTGAGCAGAAAGAGCATCTCTTGTCTTTGAGAGGGAAACCATTGGGGTGCACTTCCTGAGTGAGGTGAGCGCGTTGAAGGCTAAAAGACCGGCCAGCCACTCCAGACCGATGAAAAGAAGTATCATCCCGCGACCGTTTAGCTTATCTATCTGCTTCTTGGCTTCATCTACGTTGAGATCCTCGCTGGGGGAATCAAGCACAGAGGCTGAAGCATTTTGATTAAGCCTCCACTGGATCGCTCGCGCCTTCGAAAATAGGATCCCGCCTCCTATAGCCGAGGAGAAAGTCATTAAGGTAATTACAACTATGAATATATGAAGCTGCCGCTGGTTGAGTATATGGGCCAAATGCTCCAGGAGCATTTCCGCGGCCATAAAGCAAACTACTCCACCTCCAAGTGCCAGCAAAGCGGCCAGAAGCTCGTTGCCGTAGAAGCTGGGAGAAAGGGACCAGTACAACATTATGGAGGAGAGCATAGCTATGGACAGGGCGATACATATCTTAACCCTTGCCCAGCGATGCTCCACCTTGGCATAGGAAGCTGAAATGTTTCCATTGTTTCTCTCGCTGTCCATGTCCTGGAGGACTTCGACCAACCTTCCATCTAAATGCTTGATTTCTTCTTGGTTGGCGCTTAACTCAGATTGCGCCTCCCGGTACCGGCGCTCAGCCTCGGCTTCAATAATTTCTGAATGCTGCCGATGGGAGGCATGGCCTCTATCGGGTTCTTTCCTGACGATTAATGCTCTTGAATTGTCCATTTTCTTGCTCCATGTTTCCCAATGGGGCGTTGAGAGACTTATTGTTTTTATTTTTTCAAAAATTATTCTTGAAGGAATCGTTATGCCTGACCTGATTCACCAATCTCCCTTCACGAAATAGTTTTTCAAAATTTTTCCTATGGGTAATGATCTCTACGCGGATTATCTGGCCATCCACCTCCTCTGCAGTGAGTGACGTGGGAAAATCTTCCATTGGCTTGCCTTCCTCGGAGAACTCCTTGGAAATTTCCGCAAAAAAATCATGATAACTCTTCCCAAGCTCATGGACCACTCGGAGCAGAGAGTCGATGGTGTAGTCTCCAGTGCCCTGTTCAATCCTCGCCACGGTTTTTCTGTTGATACCCACGACATATGACAGCACTGATGCGGGTCTTCCAGATTTCAGCCGTATTCGCTCCACCACCGTTCCAATTATCTGGCGCACTCTGTTGAGGTCGCATTTTTTGAGGTTTTCGACCGGGATCATTTCATCTTCTCGGAAAGGTGATGTGCTTATAGTATAGTCTCATGGTCAGAAAGCTGTGACCATTCCATTACCCAAAGGGAATTTTGTGTTGGACATTACGAGACCTTTAATGCCATCGCTTTTTTCGATTGTTGTCTCACCCCCTTTTCCCAGCCATCTTTGCAATCCCAATCCTTCGAGTTGGTTGAGTGAACACCAAAAATAACCAGCATGCTCCTTACTGAGTTTAATTCTGCCTCTGGAAGGAGTGCAGAGATACGTGGCCCCATCGATACGAAGCGCCGGGTTTTTCATAAAAGACCATTCGGCAACAGGGAGCACCAGAATCCTCACTATCAAGCGGGTCTCTTCAAAACCCTCTCGCTTCAAGCCATCTTCCACTTGTTCATTTGCGTCAAGCCGGCCACCGGGAAGATCCAGCCGACCATCGGGTTCTATCAACACTAAAACGAAGACCTCTCCACGATGAGTGCCTTCACTCCCCTCGCTGATGTTCTCTTTTCAACACAACTTGAATCCCCTCCGAAGGAATTTCCCCTCATTCTCATGCCATTGCGCTGTCCAGCTCCATAAAGAACGATTCTTCGGGGCATGGGATTGTCGAATGACCATCTGCCTCCGAGGTGGTCTTCCTCATGAATTTTTATCTTTGCTTGCCACGATGGCGCGTAAACCATTGCCAGTCCCCCTGGATATACGGGTTGATCTGTAGTAAGGAGAATTAGCAACCCTGGGATAAATATGGTGACAGATAATAACGGGTCAGCCGAGGAGGAGAGAAAAAAGTGGTTTACCCGGGTAAGTGTTTATGGTAAACTACACACCGGGCTGTGGTCGGGAACTTGGGATGGGCGCCTGCGAACACCTCACCCGGGATTCCCCCTCGGCCCCTTTTTTATTCATTCACCTCCGCATATAGATAACTTTCGCTTCTCGCCAAATAGCACCAAAAATTTTATAAAGCCGAAAATCTTCTCTTATAACTATCTGAAAATGCCTGCAAGAAGTCCCCCTTTTATCAAGGGAACCCCAGGCAATAACTCTGAATTGCTTCCTATTTGGCAAAGTTTGTACAATGAACTCACAACCACCTATTGCAAATCTCGAACGCTTGAAATTATTGGGCTTCAACATGACGTCAGTAGGCAGACGGTAATGTATCATTTGGTCCCAGAATACAAAGAGAAGCAAAAAAATTATCCCTCGAAGAAATGGGCTTATGAAAAGCAAGACCCGGTAATACACGAAAAAAGAATTGCCTACAAAGCCAGGTACCACGATGCCAGGAATCATATCGATGACCTGATTAGGAAAAGCTATCAGCAAATGGCTCCTCAAAAGGCAATGACACATGAAAACCTCGTCTATGCTATCCATAAAATCACCGGTATTTTCTTCCGACCATCCACGTTGCTGGGCCTGAGCTGCCATTACGAGACCCAAAAAGGATATCCCTTGTTGAAAGAGGTTCCGGGGTATGATGTTCCACACTACGAGCTCTCCAATGAAGCCCTGAAATAAATTTCCCTTATCTTCGACTTATTACATGAAATATGTGTTTGAATTTTTCTAATGCTATAATCATTTCTATTTTGACCAAGTCCACTCCGATAAGTTCAACCTTTGCCGTGTTAAGGGTCGTTTCTTTGGATGTTTGTCTTTGAGATAATTGATTCGCAACATCAATAAAGAATCTATCCGGTGGAATTTGCCATCTGATGATGGATCTCACTAACGATGAAATGCGATAATCTTCTTCTGCTTCGATGCTCATGAGGGTCTTACGGTTAATTCCCGCTTTATCTGAGACCACCGTGTTTGATTGATTAAAGCCCTGATGATAGCCGCGCATAACTCTGCCAATACCATCGAGAATTCTGTATACCTCATGGTCATCAATGTCTTTTTTCCTGATATTTTTAAGCTTTATGCTCATGGGTGTTAGAAAAAGCATAGCATATGGTTATTGGCAATGGCGGTAAATGCTTACCCAGGTTGAGTATTATGTTGGACAAATTTCATATTATTGAGATCAATTGAAAAACTTTTTTTTATATTATTTTTCAACGACGATCTCTGAAGGTGAGTGTGATCAATCCAAAGAATTCCAATGTGTTCTTTAAAAAGATATGTGTTTTCCATATTTAAACCCTTTTCCCTATAGTTATGCTCTGAAATTCATCTTGACATTCACGAAAAATCATCGCATATTAATGAAATGAAATGAGCATTTATCGTCTTTATCTTTTCCGGCTTTTTTGAAACCCATCATTCGACCTATTGCTGGCGCTTTTTTACTCTTCCGTTTTGGTAACGAATAAATGAATATCAGTCAAGATAAATAACAAAACTTAACACAATAAAGGAACTACCAATTATATCGCGGTCTTATCTATATTAACTTTTCTAACTTTTGTTAACTTTTTCATACTGATCATTAGGCACGTATTTTTCAAACTTATTGATAAGCAAAGGTCAACCGCCAGTAGAAAAAATTATCAAAATCCCGCAGCATACTCCGCCCTGTGGGCGGAGACGAATTGGGAGGGGGCAAGGGTGATGTAATCCCTCTGCTTGCCTCTCAGAGACCCGCCCTGCAGGCTGGGAGCCTCACCGATGATGGTTATTGAAAAGGAAAGAAGATCGATGGTAAGAACTACCATCAAGGGAATAGAGTAGAGTCTATTTTCTCTGTGATTAAGAGAAAATATGGTTCTCCTTTAAGGAGCCGACCTTTTTCTATGCAAAAGGAAGAAATTATATCAGTAATGTCCGGTTTGCTTTACAATAAAATCAAGTAGTTGCAAACACGGATGGAATACTAAATTCGTCAAATTCCAAATTATCATTCAATTTTCAATAGTTAATGAAAAATTGCGAAGCACAGTTGCTGGTATTCTAAATCAGAGTTTTTAGTATTCTGTGGAGGTGCCAATAGCTCCCAGATGGTGATTCTCTCCAACAAATTGACCTCAAGGCGCTTCTTGATCTCGTACATGTCAAAGGGAGACATAGATATAAATCGCAGAAACGCCAACAACAAATAGGTGCACAGGGCGATGAAGATCTGAATCAGCACGGCGTTTCTGCTGGTGCCAAGAAAACTCTTG
>CAZTAS010000265.1:0-8118 GCA_964611635.1 uncultured Thermodesulfobacteriota bacterium | reverse complement strand
TTGTTCAAGCTGATTGACGCATCATGTGGCTGATTTGATAATAATATATTGTCTCCACTGCATAAAATGTGTGTTTCAAGCAGGTATGTTTTAAGAATTGTTGTGAAAAGTAAACTTTTTACTTAGCGTAAGCCGGGGTGTCCCGGTCTCGGGGTTCCTGTCCACCAGGACGGGCAAGCCATACACTTCTTCAATATCCGCTTCTTTAATTACATTCTCCGGTGTGTCAATATTATGAATCCTCCCGGCATTGAACAGCACGATCCTGTCACAATAAGCAGACGCTAGGTTGATGTCTTGGGTCACCACCACAACCGTCATGCCCCGATCATCATTGAGCCGCCGCATGAGGTTCATGATATCGGCCTGGTGGCCGATATCAAGAAAGGCGGTGGCCTCATCCATCAGAATCATAGCAGGATTCTGGGCCAAGGCTCGGGCGATAAAGACTCGCTGATGCTCTCCTCCTGATAGTTTACTGAGATCACGATCTGCAAGGTGTGAGATGCTGGTCATTTCCATCGCCCATTTGACCATTTCCATATCCTGGTGTCTCTCGAATTGCAAAAGCCCAAGGTGAGGTGATCGGCCCATCATCACCACTTCCAATACAGTGAACCTGAATGCAAGTTCCTTGACTTGGGGAACGACAGCCACTTTTTGGGCTATCTGCCTGCGGTTCATTTTTGGAACCCGCATTCCATCAAGCAGGACTTCTCCTCGGGCGGGCAAAAGCTCCCCGTTCAAGATCTTAAGGAAGGTAGTCTTGCCCGATCCATTGGGCCCGATGATCCCGAGAAACTCCCCGCCCTCAATAATGCATCTTATGCCTCGCAATACTTCCTGCTTGCCGTAACCGAACCATATATCGCTACAACTCGCCGAAATTCCATATGGTTTCATGCCCTGCCGCTCCTGAGGAGATAAATGAAGAACGGTGCCCCGCACATCGCGGTGATAACACCCACCGGCAGTTCGGTGGGTGCGATTATGGATCGCGCAATAGCGTCCGTGGCCATCATGAAGGAGCCCCCAAACAGTAACGAAGCAGGAATTACCAATCGGTGATCCGATCCGATAACCATCCGGATCATATGCGGCACCATCAGTCCGATGAACCCTACCACTCCTGTAAAGGAAACCGCGGCAGCAGTGATGATGGAGGCGCAAATAAACAGAATTTTTTTTACACGCTCCACGTCCACCCCCAGTTGCAGCGCGGCGTCCTCCCCCATAATGATCAGATTCAATGGCCTGGCATGTATGAAAATGACGAGGAAGCCCCCGACCACCAGCGGCAGAACGATCAATACCTCCCGGTAATTTGAGAATCCGAAATCCCCCATGAGCCAGAAAAGGATATTGCGAATACGATTACTGCTGGCAATGGACACCATGAACATCACCACGGCGGTAAAGAAAGCATTGGTGACTACTCCGGCCAGCAAAAGGGTCTGGCTGTAAATCCTCTCGCGTACTCTTGCCACGGAAAAAACAATGATCATGGTGGCCAGTGCGCCCATGAAAGCCATTGTTGGGAGCACCGCTCCCACGGTGCCCATACCCATCATGATAGCTCCCACGGCACCCACCGCGGCGCCGCTGGATATGCCCAATATGTAAGGCTCGGCCAGGGGGTTTCGCAATAAGGCCTGCAACACCACCCCACAGATGGATAAGGCTGCTCCTACAAGAGCGGCCATGATGATCCGAGGGACTCTAACCTGAAGGACAATCGTTCGAAGGCCCGCCAGGCGTGGCGGAATATCCCCTTTTACAGGAAACAAGATCTGGATTATGTCGGATACGGCGATATGGGCCGTGCCAATGAAAATCGAAATCGCACCGGTGACCAACAGGATCGTAAAAAGCGCGAAACACGTAATCAGGACCGATCTTTTCGTAGCTCTCATGGTATACACCGCTGGACTGCTTCGGCAAGGCGAGGATGAAGCATTTGCAAAAGAGCCAGAACACCATGAATACAACGTGGAGAAGGGTGGTCTATCAGGTCCGATTCCACCCCATAGATACGGCCATTCTTTACAGCGGGAATTTCCACCCATCGGCGCCATTGATCCAATAATTTTGAATCAGGAGCGGGCTTTCCCATGGTTGAAACTATAATCACCTCAGGTTGCTGAAGAATAACCTGCTCGATGGATAGCCTAGGATACTTGCCGCTCATCCCACTGGCTATATTCAAGCCACCCGCAAGGGTGATGATGCTGTCGGAAAAAGTGCCTTTTCCCGCACTGACCAATGGATTAAGCCCCAACTGGTAGAGAGCTTTTGGACGATGTGGTACCTTTTTTACTGCATCCCTAATACAGGTTATGGCTTTTTCCATCTTCTGGGCCACGGGCTCAGCAAACGGAGCCTGGACAGCGATGCCTATATTGCGAATGCTTCTTACTATTTGTTCAACGCTTCTGGGGTTTATTGCATAGGTGGGTATCCCCAATCGATCGAGCTCGTCTGCAAGCGCCTTGGGTGTTCCATCCACTGTGGCGATCACCAGATCGGGCTGAAGGGTGATGATCATTTCAAGGTTGGGCCTGTGGTAGGGCCCGACCCTGGGAAAATTCCTGGCCGCCTCCGGGAATTCGCTGTTTTGAGATACTCCCACTACCCGCCCTCCGGCTCCAACCTCAAAAAGGATCTCGGTGATGCTTGGGGCCAGGGCGATTATCCGCTCTGGTGTTCCCCTTATCGAGACCGTACGGCCCATCTCGTCCGTAATACCCAGGGCAAAATCACAAGGGATCAAAAGCAACGAGCCGACCATAATTGCGCCTAATGTGCATGCCCTAATATTGTTTAATTTTTTTTCGATCCAAGATTGCATTGTTGGTTGAATCTAAATTCTTTTAAATTTTTATGCGCCCCCTTCAGCCTTAGCTGAGGAAGACCGCTTTCTTGGATATTGAAAACATATTATATAGGCCCTTATTCACCAGGTATTTGGGTTGAATGCGAATCATGTCCGGTTCATTTCAGCCGGAAAGTGATAGGGACCTGGACCCACATTGCCACGGGTTTTCCATCTTGTGTCCCGGGAGTGAAGCGCCAAGACTTGACGGTTCGTAATGCAGCCTTGTCCAGAACATCATATCCCGAGGATCGGGCCAGGTCTATTGCTCCAACTCTTCCATCCGGCAACACATTCACGCGCATAACACATTTCCCCTCTTGTCCCCTCAAACGGGCCACTCTTGGGTAGGAAGGGGGTCTGTTCAGCTTATATTTAGGAATGGCCATGGTGCGCACAGGCGCTGAACTTTTTTCCTCACGATAAGGCTGGAATGCGCTGGTTTGACGGAGTTTATCAGAATCCAAGCTGTTTCGATCCATCTCTTGTCCGTGCTTGTGGCTGACAGGTCTGTCTTCGGAGAACTGCGGCGATGGTTCTGTAAGGGGTAATTCTCGTTTGGTCCTTACTGGTGGATTTACTTTGGGTTTGCTCAGCTTCGATTTGCTGGAAACATCGTGCACTTGCTTGGGCTGTTTTTTCAATTGCTCTCCGGCCTGTATCTCTTTGTGCTCAGGCTTTACAGTCTTTTTGGAGGTGGATGACTGATTTCGAGCAACCTTTTTCTGGACCGGGGCATTGATCGATGTTTTTTCAGGGAGAATCATCTTTCGCTTGGGCGAAGGCCTTTGATGCACAACTTTTTTATGGGCCTTTATGAACTTATGCTGCTGAATGTGCGGCGAGACCTTGCGCAGCGGCTTGGGAGCCGGCGTGGGGTGGATTGGTTCCCTGCGGACAAACAAAATTTGCAGTGGTATCGGGCCGTGGGAGGGGGGCGAAGCCCTTACCATAAAGTCCACGGGTATGAGCGCCAGAAGCCCATGAACAGCTAATGCGAGAATGGCTGGGATCATCAGATCCCGTCTCATTGGTCCTCTCTCCAGGTGGTCTCAAGGGATATTTTCTGAATTCCGGCGCTTCGGACTGCATCCATAACCCGCACGATAATCTCGTAGGCTGATTTCCGGTCCCCGCTTATGCGGATTTCAACGCCGGGTTCTTTGTGTTTGAGCCTGGCCAGAATGGCGGGCAACGCTTTGAGCTTAACTGGTATCTTGTCAAAAAAGATGACGCCGCTCCTGGCAATACTGATGTCATGGTATGAGCGTTTCTCAATGAGGGAATTTTTGGCAAAAGGAAGTTCCACTGCGATGCCCCGATGCACCGACATGGAGAGCATGGCGTAGATGAAAAAGACCAGAAGCAAGAACATTATGTCAATCAGCGGAATGATCTCGATGCGCATGTTTCGTCTTGTTCTTTTTTTCAGCTTCATAATACCTGGAGGCGCTTTTGCTCTCCTACCCCGTTTAGTTTTCGATTCATCACGATCTCGAGTGAAGTCCCGTATTTTTCCATACTGGAGATGGCATCCTCGATTTTAACATTGAAGTAGTTGAAAGCGATCAGGGTTAGCAGGGCAATGACTAGCCCCACCGCGGTGGTGATCAGTGCCTGGGAGATTCCAGCCGTGACAGCCTGAGGCGTCTCGATGGTAGCCTGGCCGAGAATATGGAAAGAGTCTATGATACCCAAAACAGTCCCCAGGATACCCAAGAGTGGGGCCAGGGTGATGATTGTATCCAGTGGGGCCATGTTCCTTCGCATCCTCTTTACTTCTTCCGCGGCGGCCATCTCCAGGGCATTCTCCAGGGAGTATTCCCGGTGCACCAGGCCGCAAACAAGCATCCGGACCACAAAGTCCTTCGATCCAGCCGTCTCCTTGGCAATGGACTCGTACTCACCATTGTCTGCGAATGCAAGTACTCGTTGCACCAGGTTACCATCTCTATCCCGGCCCTCCCTCCACCAGAATATGAGCCGTTCGATGATTAACGTAAGTGACACGATGGAGCAGGCCAGAAGGGGGTACATGACTGGCCCGCCTTTAATGAAAAAATCAATCATCGCTAATGATCCCTCCGATCTCCCTATCAATAAAACGCAATCATAAAGGGTGGCAGACCCACGTTAATGGGCGCTGTGGTGATCTGGCTGTCGTCCAGGGCGTTGAAGATCCGGACTCCCGGCGCTGTCAAGGTGCGGTCGCAAACATAGAGCAGCCCATTGTGAATGGCGATATTTGAGAGGCTGAAGCCTGAGGCGGGTGCAAACACATCTGCCAGCTTCGCGCCGGTGTTCAAATTGAAAGATACCAGAACTTGATTCCCGGATTCGTCGGACACGATTGCGTATCCTTTTGATGAATCCGCCATCACGAAATTCCCCAGATCCAGGTTTCCCCCTAATGTCGATTCCCGTATCAGAACGCCCTCTGAGGTCATGGTGGTCGTATTCACCGCCACGATACCCCCATCCTCGTTGGAAATGTATGTCCCTGCACATCCCGCCAGTAATTGACTTCTTCTGCGATGATACCACAGAGTTCCGGGATTTCCCAGAGCAAGATCCATGGAGCCCTCTATCGTATCAGTGGCCGCGTTGATTTTCAGGAGTTTCCCCTGGGGCGATGGAGTCCAGAAGTTATTCCTATCCATAAGCTGGAGGGCCACGTAGACACCTCCGTTATATAAAATGGCCGGGCCAGCCTCCGGTATCCCGTCCACATCCGCATAAGAGGCGATGTCAATCCGTCCCAGTTCGAGGCCGGTCTGGGGATTGACGATCAAGATGTAGTCCTTTTCGTTCAGCGTCACGTAGGCCTTTGTCGGCGTGATTAAGACCAGTACCTGGGGATTGGATCCATTTCCAACACTGAATTGCCTCACCGGTGTGGAAAGGTCAGCGGGATTATACACGGTTATGTTGTCCTGACCCAGACGGTTGATAACATATAGGATGCCATTGGCTCTCAGAGCCACCGCATCGCTGTGAATGGCGCCGATCCCAGCATTTGTCGTTAAAGTGGAAAGATCGATTGTAGAGAAAGAGCCTGTAGAGTAATCCGTTGTCACAACGAAGGCCTGGTTCCATACATTCCATATACTGCGGAGGGGCCAAGAGCCATTATTCAGATCCAGCCGCCATTGGCCGCCATAACGGTTGCCCATGAAGCCAATCTCGGGAATATTGAAGAAGTAGTCCGTCCCGTTAAAGACGATCTCAGGTGCGGCTTCCGAAAAATCCAGAAGCGCCTGGGCTGAAACGGAAGACGGAAAAACACACACGATGGCCCATAATACAAGACCAGCCCACAATACCTTTTTCATTGTTTTCTCCTTTCTATTCATAACTAGGCCCAACCGGAAACAGAACATTTAATCTTTTGAATGTTCATCCATGGCAGGACTGGCATTTTTTCTATCCTTTTGATTGAAACCATTCGTTAGATAATGAGTTTCATCTTTAAAGCATCAAGTCCAGCTTGAAGAAAAAACTTCTGCCCGGCAGGGGATATCCGATGAAATCAAAAATCTCCTCATCTCCGATGTTCATTACTTGCGCCGTCAGGGTTAATCCTTTCACGGGGCTGAAGGAGACACCGGCGTTGTGGAGGTTTCGGCTGCTGATCTTGACAGTATTGGCCCGATCCAGAAAGTTGTCTGCCATGTGGTGGTACTCGTGAAAGATTATCCATCGGCTCCACACTAATTCTTCACGATTAAAAATTTTGTGGCGCGGACGTCCAGGCAAAATGTTTCCTTTCCAGTAAGCAATTTCACTGCGATCCCGAGCGTCCTCAAAAGTGTATGCCCCATCTACGTGCAGCATCCCGAAAAGCTCGGCCCCCCATGTCAGTTCATGGCCCCGAATGCGAGCCCTGGAGATATTCTGGGCCACAGAGGTCCGCTGAGAGTTCTGAATGAATAGGATTAAATCCTCTATGTGGCTGAAAAAGAAGGAAAATTCCAAGTGCGGTTTTTTGATGAACCTCAATTCTGGTCCTGCAAGCCCGATTCCCGCATCCCAATTGATCCCTTTTTCCGGGTCCAATGCGGTGTTGCCCACAATAACCCCCCGATCCCCGAAGAGTTCCGAGAAGTTGGGAGCACGAGCGTATCGGCCCGCATTGGCCTTAAGATAGATGTTCCTCATGGGTTCGTATCGTAAGCCTATCTTGGGGCTGAAGAAATGACGGGTTTTCGATATGGGCGGCATCTCTCGCGTCCAAGATGTGGCGCGCAGGCCGCCGAACTTGTCTCGATAGAAATCGTATCTGAGCGAAGGGGAAAGGATCAGTCTATCGCTAAGGGCGAAAAGCTCCTGCTCAAAAGCGCCGAACAACCGATATCGCTGCTGTGGTTCTCCCTCTGGATCATCCGCCAGCAGATTTCGGGATCTGAACCGTTCCCATCCCCCTCCTGTATTTAGGTGCATCACCGTCCATTCCGCAGGAATGAGCCTGAAGAGGACATTACCGGCCAGGGCCAATGTTCGATCCCGGTTGTCCTGGTTGCCGACACCTATCTCGCCTTTCTTGTCCTCAAATCGCTGTTCCTGGATGCTGAAAGAGAGACCCGCATCCGCATCCAGTTTCTCCAGACCCAGACCCTGCCGCTTTAATTGCAAGGAAAGGATGTTACGAAATGTGGCTAGAGAGGCCGTTTCTGATTGGAATGCACCGATACCGGGAATCCCCTGACGTCGCCAGTATGCGTTCTCTGTGATCTCCAGCCGGATCCCGTCCTCAAGACTCATTCCGGCGTTGAAAACTGCGCTGGCCCGGTCGTAATCATTATTCTTGCGGTGCACGGTTTGGTCGTCTCCGGAAAAGAACGGCGTGCCATTGTCGTCCGTATACTTGAAATCACCGTCACTGTGGCCAATGTTCACGAAGCCCAGATAGTCGAATCGTTCGAAATTTTCCGATCTTGTTGCATTTACGTCCACTGTACCAAAAGAGCCTGCCGTAACGTTTACATTGTTAATGGCACGGCGTTTCCCTTTTTTGGTGATGATGTTGATCACGCCGCCTATCCCAGAATTGCTGAACTTTGCAGGGGAGGTGCCGCGGTAAACCTCGATACGCTCCACCACATCCAGCGGGATCTCTGAAATATCCACGACTCCAGAGCGAGCACGGTTCAGCTCCACGCCATCCAGAAGAATGACAACCTGTTCCGCCGTTGAGCCTCGAATGGAGACGGTGGCGAAAGTCCCCAAGCCGCCTAGTTGTCTGATAT
>CAZTAS010000264.1:0-8166 GCA_964611635.1 uncultured Thermodesulfobacteriota bacterium | reverse complement strand
GAGGATTATACCTCATCTAAATCCTTAATCCAAGAGGGCTTTCTCGTTTTTCAAATGTTCAATGTCTATTTTAGGGTTAAACTGTCTAAATTCTTTAATAAGGCGGGGTGACTCGGATAATTCATTTGTCAGGGCTGCACAACCGCAAGATGTGATGGCAGTCCATCCTTTCTGAATGTTCAATGCCAATCCTCTTGCCGCTTTGCGACCCGGACGACAAGTCATCCGGGCCACACGTGTAAATTATTCTTGACTTTTATCGTTTTTTATTCATGTAATATACATGAGAAAAGGCAAAGCGTTTCGCACAGATATCGTTCAGGACATCCTGTAACACTATCCTATATTGACTGAGGGGGTTAAGAGCTAGGGGGCTGTAATTTTCTATAACTCTTGGGGTATAAAGAAATTTTTGTTTATAAATCATAGTTAAGCAGCAAAACATAAGGTAATCCGAATGATGAAATGGTTCAAGCTTGCCGGATTGGTGGTAGGTCTTGTCGGCCTGTTTGCGGCATTCCTTAACCTTCAAGGCTGCTTCGCTGATAAGGAAAAGCTAGACATAGCGAAACTCATACGAGAATCTGAAGGACCTATTCCAAGGAGTACGCCTGCATTCGAAAAGTTTCTTTCAGATTTCCCTCCTCCTCACGGCATCGACTCAACCGCTGTAACCCACATCGTTAAGAATAGGATTCAGACTCATGATCAATTTATAATGAATGGAGTTGTTCGTTACTTCGCAAAAAACCAGAAAACGACTCCAGTCGCAACGTTCGAGGATGTAAGGATTTGGGCGGAAGAAACCATCTATGCATGGATAAGCTGGTTCATTATGTTTGGGGGCTGGCTAATGGTCGCCGTTGTCTGCGGACTAGAAATATTCGAGAGAAAAAGTGCTTCTTAAACATTAGTTTGACAGATGGTCAGCCCAAAAAATTCATTTGTCCGAGCCTTCGCAGCAGTGCAAGGCTGTGTCACTCCATAAGATTTAACGGTGCCGTGTCAATCCTTTTGTCGCTTTTCGACCCGGTCGCCAAGGTGGCTGGTATACCCGCCTGAGATAATTGGCAGAAAAATGAAAAAATACAATCCTAGATTAAAAAAGATCATATTGGAAGTTGTGGACAAACAGTTGCGATCGAATGAAATTCCTGAAGTGAAAGAAACTTTTAAGAGGATTATTTCCGAAGGTTTTTCAAATCAGGAAGCTAAAAAAATGATAGGTGCAGTCCTGGTGGCTGAAATTTATTATATACTGAAGAATGAAAGAGTATTTGATACGGAAAAGTACATCAGTGCGCTTAAAAGGCTACCAGAACTTCCCGGAGATGATTATGACTAAATTTTAGCTGTATAACTAGTCAGTGCAGCGAATGCGGTGTGGCCCAGACAATGTATTGTCTTGGCTGCAAAGCAGCATGAAGTGACGCCATTTCAGCACTCCTAAATATACAATTCCTGTCACTTTGCGACCGGGATGAGAAATCCTCCGGGCCATCCACCACTTTTTGTAAAGGAGGAATCAAGATAGATGATGAGAAGAAAACCTGAGAAAATGAAAACGCGCGGTGGAACAATTTATCAACTTAAGGTAACCCTTAGGTATTCAAAACCGCCGATTTGGAGGCGATTTCTTGTCCGGGAAGGTACGAATTTTCAAATCCTCCATGAGATCCTTCAAAATGTCATGAGGTGGACAAACTCGCATCTTTACGATTTCGAATTCGGAGGAACCATATATACAGATCTTGAACTGGAAGACGATTTTTCTTTACGGCCGGCCAAGGATGCTCGTTCTGTAACCCTCAGGAAGTTACGTCTCAGCAAGGGGAGCAAGCTTTGTTATATCTACGACTTTGGTGATTACTGGGTGCACGACGTCGTGGTGGAGGGTGTGGTTACCGAAGAGGCAGGTCAGTTCTATCCAGTTTGTATAAAGGGGCGAGGCGCTTGTCCTCCTGAGGACTGCGGTGGAATCCCCGGATACTTCGACCTCCTCACGGCGCTAGATGATCCCGGTCACCCGGACCACGAGCAAATAATTGACTGGCTTGGGGGTGAGTTCGATCCTGAGACCTTTGATTTAGAAGAAATCAACGCCATTCTTCGCGTGAGATACCGCGGAGTATAGGTCCTATATATATAATAATTGAGACTCGATATAAAAATTGATTTATGGGGCTTTGATCTGCCATGACAGGTTCCATGATTTTAGTATTCTTATATTTTACCGCTCATTCATTTCAATAAAAATCGAATCTTGGGCAGGAAACTGAAAAAAAAGTTTATTTTTTGAAATGTATAAGATATAATAACGCCATAAAAAATTTTGATTGATATAAGGTTTTGTGAGAGTACTTTATATCCGAACTAAATTCGAATATGATCCAGAATTGGGAGGTATATCCAAAATTATTTCGTAAATGAAAAAGTTGTATGAAAAGGCTTGCCAAAAGTCGAAGGAGGGCAGAGAGAATACTCATAAATCTTTTGAAACAAGTTTTTAATGAAGGTTCTCTTGTGTTTAATAATGTTGTCGTTGAAGAGATTAGAATCACTATCTTGCTTCAACCTCCCAAAAAAACATTATTGGACAGAGAGAAAAAAGAAACTAGGAGGTAAGAATGCAAGGTAGCAAGCTTTATGTAGGAAATCTTAGTTATTCTGTAACTAATGATGAGTTGGAAGAATTGTTTTCCAATTATGGTGAAGTTAGGCAAGTCAATATAATTGGGGACAAGGGTTTTGGATTTGTTGAAATGTCTAACCAATCGGAAGCTGAAAAAGCAAAAGAAGCATTAGACGGTTCCGATTTTAAAGGACGTACCCTGAAAGTTGACGAAGCTCGCCCACCCAGAAAAAGAGAAAGCAGGGGTTATCGAAGATATTAGAATAATTGAAAAGATAACCCAAATTTAGTGGTGAATCTGAGATAGTAATGTGTCAGCCGCGGTGAGACCCGGACAATTTATTTGTCCGGGCTCTTCAGCCGCAAGAGGCATTATCAATACCCTAAAGGTGGAGGGCAAATCTCATGTCTCCTTCCGAGAAAATTTAACGAACCGGCTTCTCCATTGCCTTTTATTCTCTTGAGCTGAAGCACAATTCAAACGTGAAAATATGCATTTCGATGATTTGTCGAACAAACGCATTCTTATTATCGAGAATAGGTGCCCATCAACCGTGCCTCAGACAATGTGTGGGAACGAGCGGCCTCTTCCACCTCTCCAAATTGCGCGCCTGCGGGAAGCCCAAGTGTCTCCACATCCAAGGCCAGTAAGCGAAATTGATATCGATGCACACCATGACCACTAGGTGGGCATGGCCCTCCATATCCAGCTAGACCAAAATCAGTAACGGCTTGTTTTAGCCGACCTGTCTCCTCCTGAGCGGGAATGTTTTCTTCCAATTCATGGTATTCTGCCGGAATGTCATACACACCCCAGTGTGTCCATGTGCCTCCAGGCGCATCCGGATCATCCATCAGCAAGACAAAACTGCGGGTTCCTGCAGGAACTCCGAACCATCTCATTGCAGGCGAAATATTTTGACCATTACAGGTGTATCTATCAGGAATCCTTTCCCCATCTGCAAATGCTGCGCTCTCCAGTTGAAATTCTTCACTACAGATAAAATACTCAACATTGGAGTGATCACCGGTTCCAAAATTATTGTAAGCCTGAACTGCGACCCAAAAAGCAGCGCCTTCCCATAAGGTGCCGGATGCACTCGTTTGAGGTCCAACATCTATGCTATCAATATATTCAGCGTTGGGATACGGGGCATAAAAAAATGTGTATCCGGTTGCTAAATCAGAACTCCAGGTAATATCAACATCTAACCCGATAGTTGATACGGTCAGAGTTGGTCTCGTGGGTGGCTGAGCATACGCTGAGCCAGCAGCAATTATCATAAGCATAATGAAGCTTTTAAAAAGCACTCGAATGGTCATTTCCATTTTTTAATTCTCCCTTTATGAAACAAGATGTGCGTTCTCCATCTTCCCGGACAGCCGTTGGAGGGCGGCGCGAACAGTTCGGGCTGCCCTACGACAAGAGGTGTTTTCAATACCCTAAAGGGGAGGATCAAACCTCTTGTCGCTTTCCGTTTCCCTGATACATTGAGCTTCGGTGACCTCCTAACCCTGTCTTCTCCCGCAGCGACTCGAACTCTGTCCGGACCCGCTTCTGGATTCGCTCTATATCTGCATCAGTCAGGTGGCGGAAGCGTCCCTGTAGCCGCAGATAATCCTTCAGTGGCCGGAGCTCCCCGGGATCAACGTTGAGAACGGTGCGGCCGTGGACCACCTCGTAGAGAGGAAAGACGCCCGTGAGCACCGCCAGCCGCCCGAGGCGGATGCCCATGCCGGAGTCGCTGCGCCATCCGGTGGGACAGACGGACAGGATGTGGAGATAGGCCGGGCCCGGCATAGATAGGGCGCGCTTTACCTTGCCCATGAGGTCAATGGGATAGCTGGGCGATGCTGTGGCCACGTACGGAATCTTGTGGGCAGCGGCTATGCCCGGCATGTCCTTCTTCCAGGTAGCCTGGCCGATGCTCTTGCGGCCCGGGGGCGATGTGGTTGTCCCGGCCCCGTAAGGGGTGGCGCTGGATCGCTGTATCCCAGTGTTCATGTAAGCCTCGTTATCCAGGCAAACATAGAGGATGTCGTGGCCGCGCTCCAGGGCTCCGGAGAGGGACTGGAGGCCGATGTCAGCCGTGCCGCCGTCTCCGGCGAAGATCAGATAGTTGATATTTCGGCGGGGACGACGCCCTTTTTCCATAAGGATCTTCCAGCCCGTTTCAACGCCCGATCCCACCGCCGCGCTGTTCTCGAAGGCTATATGGATCCATGGGACCCGCCAGGCTGTGTGGGGAAAGCAAGATGAAATCACTTCCATGCAGCCTGTGGCGCTGGTGACTATGGAGTTGCGCCCGGCTGCCTTGAGCACCAGCCGAATGGCCAGCGCCTCAACGCACCCCTGGCAAGCCCGATGTCCGGGAGAAAAACTCTCCACACGATCCATAACTCTTGGGACAAAAACAGATATCATTCGGTCACTCCCACAATGGTATAGGGCACATCCTCGTGGATCTCCTCCCGATAGGCACCCTCCATCATTTCCTGGAAATCTTCAACACGGAGGTCCCGCCCTCCAAGCCCGGCGATGTACTCCACGAATCGGGGCCGATGAGCAAGGCCGTAAGAGGCGCTCTTTACCTCCAGGGCCAAGGGCCCGCCCTGACCGCCGAAACTCAGCGCTCTGTCCACTACCACCACATTGTCCGCGAGGCGGATGGCCTCCATCAGGTCCCTGGCCGGAAAGGGGCGCCAGAGTTTTATCTTCACCAGCCCGACGCGCCTTCCTTCCTGGCGCATCCTGTCCACAGCCACTGAAGCCGTGGAGCAAACACTCCCCATGGTCATCAGCACGGTCTCGGCGTCTTCGATCCTGTAGCACTCCACCGCCCTGTGCTGCCTGCCGAAATTCCGGCTAAACTGCTCCCAGATCCCATCCAGCACCTGGCGTGATTCACGCAGGGCGCGGTCCTGCTGGTACTTGATGTTGGTATAAACCTCCGGGGTGGCAAATGCCCCCATGCTCACGGGGCAGTCAGGGTTAAGGCTGATCCGGGGGTTATAATGCGGGAGGAACTCCCGCACGGCCTCTTGCGCAGGCAGTTCAATGGGCTCGATGACATGGCTGAGAGAGAAGCCGTCCACGTTGACCATCACGGGGAGCAGAACACGGGGGTCTTCGGCTACCCGGAAAGCCTGGAGGGTCAGATCGAATGCCTCCTGGCCGCTCTCAGCGAACAGGACAATCCAGCCCGTGTCGCGCTGGCTCATCACATCGCTAAGGTCGCTCCATATATTGATGGGAGCCGAAAGCGCGCGGTTGGCCACGGCCATGACGACGGGCAATCGCATGGAGGACACGATATAAAGAATTTCGTGCATGAGCGCCAGCCCCTGGGAAGAGGTGGCGGTGAAAGTGCGCGCACCCGCCGCCGAGGTCCCCGCGCATACGCTTATGGCAGAGTGCTCGGATTCAACCGGTATATATGCGGCGTGCAGCTCACCCTCGGCCACGAGTTCCGATAGACGCTCTACGATGTGGGTCTGAGGCGTGATGGGATATGCCGCGATGGCATCCGCATCCGCCATCTTCACCGCCTCCGCGATGGCCAATGATACTTCCATTCCGACTCTATGGCTCATGTATCACCTCGTGCACAGCCTCAATGATCTCGATGATATGCGCGCTCGGAGGCAGGCGTATGGCTACTACCTTACCTTGGCTTCCTATTGCGCTCTGTATCCTTGACAGGTCAATAAATTTTGAGCATAGATGCCTAACATTCACTATGCCATATAAAACCCTGTAGAAATGTTGTCAAGGAATTTGTTTTCTAATGAGTGAAAATACCTTGACACCTAAAATTAACTTTGGCAGGATAGCGTGTACCCTGAGTTACGGAAAGATCCGATTTGCAAAACAGGGCGATTTGCATGAGCATTACTCAGGGGCGGTATGAATGATGAGACATTTTATCGATGTAATGTCAGGATTTTCTAGGATTCAGGTGATTTGATGAACATCTGCATTGTGGGCACGGGGTATGTGGGTCTGGTCACGGGTGTTTGTTTTGCGGAGTTTGGGCTCAGTGTCACCTGTGTGGACAAGGACGAGGGCAAGATCCGGGTGCTCCAGCGCGGCGAGATACCAATTTACGAGCCCGGGCTGGAGGAGATGCTCCGCAAGAACATGAAGGAGGGGCACATACGATTCACCACGGAGCTGGGCCAGGCCGTGAGGCACTCTCTGGTGATCTTCATTGCCGTGGGCACTCCTTCGGACGACACCGGCATGGCCGACCTGCAGTACGTGAGGGAGGTGGCCCTGGGGATAGCCCGTAACCTCAACGGCTACAAGGTGGTGGTGACAAAGAGCACGGTTCCTGTGGGGACGGGCAAGCTCATAGAGGGCATCATCCGGGACAACCTTCTGGAGGATGTTCCCTTTGATGTGGCCTCCAACCCGGAGTTTCTGAGGGAGGGCTCGGCCATAGAGGATTTCATTCGTCCCAACCGGGTGGTCATCGGGGCCCAGAGCGAGCAGGCCGCGGCCATTCTGAAGGACCTTTACGCCCCTCTGTATCTCATCGAGACGCCGTTTGTGGTGACCAACGTGGAGACGGCGGAGATCATCAAGTATGCCTCCAACGCCTTTTTGGCCACAAAGGTCTCCTTTATCAACGAGGTGGCCAACCTGTGCGAGCGGGTGGGTGCGGATGTGCAGGTGGTGGCCAAGGCCATGGGGCTTGACGGCCGGATCAGTCCAAAGTTTCTCCACGCGGGGCCTGGCTTTGGCGGCTCGTGCTTTCCCAAGGACACCCAGGCCCTTGTTCGGCTGGCAGAGGAGAAGGGCTACGAGTTCAAGATCGTAAAGTCTGTCATCGAGGTCAACCGGCAGCAGCCGCTTTTGCAGGTGGACAAGATCAAGGCGGCGCTGGGGGGGCTTAATGGCAAGAGCATCGGGGTTTTGGGGCTGGCCTTCAAACCCAACACCGACGACATCAGGGAGTCCCCCTCCATACGGATCATCCGGGAGCTGCAGCGGGAGGGCGCCCTCATCAAGGCCTTTGATCCGGCGGCCATGGAGAACGCCCGGAGCATCCTGGAGGGTGTCATGTATGCGGGGGATGTGTACGAGGCCGTGGCTGAGTGCGACGCCATGATTATAGTGACCGAGTGGAACCAGTTTCGCAACCTTGACCTGGAGCGCATCAAGGGGCTGATGCGGGGGGGAGTCTTCATAGACCTGCGCAACATCTATGCATCAGAGAGACTCAGGGCCATGGGCTTTAATTACGTCTCCGTTGGTCGGTAGGGTGAAGAGAGCTCTGGTAACCGGCTGCGCGGGTTTTATCGGCTCGCACCTGAGCGAGCGCCTTCTGGAGATGGGCCACCAGGTGGTGGGGGTGGACTGCTTTGAGGGCTTCTACCCTCGCAGCTTGAAGGAGGGGAATCTCTCCTTCTGCCTGGGGCATCCTCGCTTTCGGTTCCTGGAGGCCGACCTGTGCGATCTGGAGATGGACGATGTGCTGGAGGGGGTGGAAATCATTTTTCACCAGGCGGCCCAGCCCGGGGTACGCAGA
>CAZTAS010000263.1:0-8296 GCA_964611635.1 uncultured Thermodesulfobacteriota bacterium | reverse complement strand
CATTCGCCCCTCCTCATGAAAGAATTATAAAATCCACAGTCATTCAATTTGGACCATTGCCGGTCAAAGGCAAATCATATCATATACAGGGAGAGCAAATGATTGTTGCGGGTATGATATCATCCATTATAAATAATTTCGTATCTTTCACATATCAAACTATGCTAAAAGACCCCTCTACTGGGCAAAAGTATCCTCTTAGGCGGAGATCAGGGGTTAAATCAATTTATTAAAAGAGCAATATTCATGCCATTTTTAATGGGATTCAATTATTCGAAAAAATGCCAAATCAGGGTAAACAAGGCAATTAAAGTAAACTCTATAGTGACAAAAAATTGACAATTTATCGGAAATTGTTTATTTCATATTATTACCCATGAGGGTATTAGGGTGATTTACTTTTATTCACGCGTTTTTCCTTCAAAAAACGAATGGACCCAAGCCGATCAAACTTTTAGATAAAGTTTGAGTTCTAGTTGTTACCCTTTAAAAATTTCATTAAATGCAAGGCAAAAGTCATATTTCCGACGCGCATAATTGGTATTTCTGCAGATCAGTGAACAAATTGAGATTCTTAAATAAACAGAAAGAAATTGGATGGACAATCCGATAACCACTGATCTCATAATTGACAAAATGTTAGAAATTCACTCTATACAACTCCTGATATACTTGATATCACTCTTATATGGCCGGAACTCTCCAATCTCACACAGGAGAATATCACACTGAATCCGGATGGTGCCGATAGGCAGGCTTAGCTCATGGCAGGCAGAGCAAAATCTTGGTTATTCATGTAAAGCTAAATCCAGCTTATAGCGGTTAATAACATTTATGGAATTATCTTAAATGCCTATGCATTTATCTTATTAGATAAAATTTTAATCCAGGCGCACCACCATGGAACTGCATACCTATCCATAAAGCATGAATCATGCCTAATGAATTAAGTCCCTCGGCCATAATCCTCCCGAATTGTTGCAGCCCTGAAACTCATCCAATACAATCCATGACTCTTATTATGCTCTTCCAATAAAACCACCAAATCCTCCATGGATTTGAACGAATAAAATGGATCATTTTTCGATCATTAACGATCACTTGGCACCCATGTGCATGACATGTTCTGAGATTATCTTCATAAGAAGGGCGCAAGCTCATGTGCGGAGGATATGAATACTTTGATTTTTCCTGCTTTTTGTCCCATTTTATGAATTTCACTTGTATTTTTTCTAGAGGATACTTATAATATTTATGAATCATTCTAGAGAGTTGGCTTTTACCCTGGAGAGAGTATCTATGTCCTTTTTGATGGAGAAAATCAGGAGTACCATTGAAGAGATGCACATGCTCGACCCGGGAGACGGTGTGGTTGTGGGGATTTCCGGGGGGCCCGACTCCACTTTCCTGCTGCATGTCCTTCATCAATTGAGAAACGAACTCAAAATCAGGCTGGTAGCGATCCATGTTAATCACGGACTGCGAGGAGCGGAAGCTATCCGCGATGCTGAGTTTGCCCAATCTCAGGCCGAGGGGCTGGGAATCCCCTTTGAGCTTGTTAACCTGACCTCTTTAAGGAGCGGCGGCGGCTCCATCCAGCAAAGTGCCCGGGATGCACGATACCTTAACTTTCGCCGGGTAGCGCGCTCCCGTGGCGCCAAGCGTATTGCTCTTGGGCACCATGCTGACGACTGCATCGAATGGGCTCTAATGAATCTGCTTCAGGGCAGCGGCATGAGCGGACTTCGAGGGATACCACCGATACGGGAGGAGGTGATACGGCCGCTGATCCGCATCAGGAGAAGCGAGATCCTGGCATATCTGGCACAAAAGGGCATACCCTATATTGAGGACAGCTCTAACCGTTCCCTGTCCTACCTGCGCAATCGAATACGGCATACGCTTATACCTTTTCTCGAGGAGCGGTTCAATCCCAGGGTCAATGAGGCTCTGCTGCGCATCCTCTCCATTGCTACGCTGGAGGATGATTATCTTGCCAAAGAGGCCGAAAGGTTCTTTAAGGAAGCGTTGGTTGAGCGGAGAGATGGGGTCCTCAGGATGAACAGAAGCTCAGTTAGGGCCATGCAACCCGCCATTCAAGCCCGGGTGATTCGGCACGCCATAGCATCGATTACCGGAACCACCCATGGGTTGAGTTTCGATCACATCCATTCCATTTTGCAGATGATCAGAAAAAGAGGCCGTTCCCGGCGCCTTTATCTACCCGGTGGAATTACTGTGGGCACCGAGTATGAAAGTTTGCTTATCAAGAAATCCGCAGAAAAAAAGAACATGGGTTTTTATCACGTGATCCAGGGGCCCGGTACCTTATGGCTGCCCGTCCCGAGAATTCATCTCACATTCCAAATTCAACCTAAAGCTCTTGGGCTTGATTTTAAAAAATGCCCACCAGCGCGTGCTCACCTTGATGCTGAGAGATGCGCTTTCCCCCTGAAAATCCGGAACCCATGCCCAGGTGACAGGTTTCAGCCTTTAGGGATGGAAACACCTATGAAATTGAAGGACTTTTTCATCAACCAACACGTGCCCAGCTCAATGAGAATGCAGACGCCTCTCCTCATCAGCCAACAGAAAATTGCCTGGGTTGTGGGATTTCGGATTGATGAGCGTTTCAAGGTGCGGGACCGGGAAAAACCGGTGCTCACGGTGGAGATGACCCCATTAAAAGGTTAGATTATTTTCTTTGCTGCTAAAATGATAATCTATGGTATAATAAAAATATAAATTCTTTCCGGTTTCTGAATCTTTCGTGAGGTGAACGGGTGAATCCATTTTATAAAAATATTGCGCTATGGCTTGTCATCAGTCTGATCATGATCCTTTTGTTCAACCTTTTCAATCAACCAAAAAGCAGACAAGAAAAGCTAATATTCAGCGACTTTGTATCCGCTTTGGATCGGGGAGACATTCTTGAAGTCACCATTCAGGGAAGCGAAATCAGCGGCAAATTTTTGGACGGAAAAGAGTTCAAGGGCTATGCCCCTCGGGATGCCGAGCTTACGCGGATGCTCATGGACAAAAAAGTCAAGATCATTGCCAAGCCCACGGAAGAATCCCCGTGGTACATGACCATCCTCATATCATGGTTCCCCATGCTTCTGCTCATCGGGGTGTGGATATTCTTCATGAGGCAAATGCAATCTGGGGGCGGCAAGGCCATGTCTTTTGGCAAAAGCCGCGCCAGGCTCCTCAACGAAAAGCACCAGAAGGCGACCTTTGCAGATGTGGCCGGAATCGATGAGGCCAAGGAGGAGCTTGCGGAAATCATCGCTTTTCTTAAGGATCCCAAAAAATTCACCAAACTGGGGGGGAAAATCCCCAAAGGAGTTCTCCTAATGGGTGCACCAGGCACGGGAAAGACCTTGTTGGCCCGGGCCATTGCAGGTGAGGCTGGTGTTCCTTTCTTGAGCATCAGCGGCTCTGACTTCGTGGAGATGTTTGTGGGCGTGGGGGCTTCCCGTGTGCGGGATCTTTTTCTCCAGGGGAAAAAGAATGCGCCCTGCATCATCTTCATGGACGAGATTGACGCGGTGGGACGCCACCGAGGAGCTGGCCTTGGTGGTGGTCACGATGAACGGGAGCAGACCCTGAACCAGCTCCTGGTTGAGATGGATGGGTTCGAATCCAATGAAGGGGTTATTCTCGTGGCGGCCACTAACCGCCCCGACGTACTGGATCCCGCCCTGCTGAGGCCAGGTCGCTTCGATCGCCAGGTCGTTGTGCCGCCTCCCGACATAAGAGGGCGCGCTGAGATCCTTAAGGTACATTCCAAACGGACACCGCTGGCGGATGATGTGAGTATGGAAGTTATATCGCGAGGGACTCCTGGATTCACTGGAGCCGATCTGGCAAACCTGGTTAATGAGGCTGCTCTACTGGCAGCCCGCCAGGGCAAAGATATCGTCCAAATGGAAGATTTCGAAATGGCCAAGGATAAAGTCCTGATGGGTGTCGAACGGAAAAGCATGATCATCAGCGAAGAAGAAAAACGCAACACCGCGTATCACGAATCCGGCCATGCTCTGGTAGCCAAATTTCTGCCCGGCACTGACCCCATCCACAAAGTCACCATCATTCCTCGCGGTCGAGCATTGGGAGTTACCCAGCAACTTCCGGAGGACGACAGGCACACATATACTCGCGAGTATATTCTGAACAGCATTTGCGTGCGCATGGGAGGACGCGCCGCGGAGGAATTAGTCCTTGGTCACCAGACCACCGGCGCAAAAAACGACATCGAAGTCTCCACTGAATGGGCGCGCAAGATGGTCTGTGAATATGGGATGAGCAATTTGGGTCCTTTGACCTTCGGTCAGCAAGAGGAACAGATCTTTTTAGGCCGCGAGATCGCCCAACATCGAGATTACAGCGAGGAGACGGCCATTAAGATCGATCAGGAGATTACTCGTATCATCACCGAACATTACAATAAGGCCTGTAACATCCTCAAGGAAAACGAGGATACGCTGCATCGTCTGGCTTTAGCCCTCCTCGAGAGAGAGGTGCTGGACGCTCAACAAATCGACATTATCATCAAGGGAGGAACACTTCCCAAGATAATTCATGAAATGCCGATAAAAAGCAGTGATCATGAATCTGCCGCTAGCACCCGGGAACAGGATGACGAGGGGGGAAAAGAAAATGATGGCCATGAGAGAGAAAAGTCCCCCCCTCCAGTGGAAGAAAGCGCGGGTATTCCCCCCATCGATCCTGCTGCTACTATTAAAAAGGTGAGAGGACACAAGGCGAAGGTTGAAAAACATGAACACAGGGAATATAAGGATAAAGGTGAAAGTTAAAGGCAAAAGGATAAATGATGACTCAAGACTCATTAAGCCAAAGTACAGGGATTGTTGAAATGAGGTTTGAGGATCTTGAAGTGTGAAAGAGTGCCGCACAATTGAGTGCAAAATATAAGCAAGCAATTTAAAGTTCTGAAGTATCATGGATTCAAAGATCAGATTGACATTGGCTTTATTGACAAATAGGTAGTGAAAGAGTGGCTTGAAGAGGCAAATGAAATATCATCAAAATTGTAAAAGTCAGGACCTGGGCCAACAGATAGTGTCTGATTCTGCCAATGCTTTCCTCATTATTTACTGAATTCCTCACAGAGCATTACTTGCTGGAATCAAAAATTGACAGATTCTGTTAAAAAGTGCACATTTCTTTCTGTAATTAATAGGGGAAATAGGTAAATGTTCATCTACAGCGCCAAAATGGATACAAGCATGTTTTGAACCACATCGGGAAGGGAGTACGCAACCTCGTGGACGGATTATGATCCGTCTTATACAGACTGTATAAACCCAAGACTCTTGAATGGAATCTCAGGGAGTTAAGCTCCTGAATCATGAAAGACTTAGGAGGCTTATGCAGAAGAGAACAGTCTGCCTTTGCAGAATTATGCAGATTGTATAATCATTGTTAAATAGTGAATGATGCAATGACTCGAACCCAACGAAAGAGCTTGGAAGCACAGTTTTTCTTGATGCACTTGGAAAAGGATTGGCGACACGTACCAAACTTCGACTTCTATCTAAGCGCTTTCATATCTGCCGCTCGCAGCGTCCTCTGGGTGATGAGATCTGAGTTTTTACACATTCCTGGATGGACCGAATGGTACAATGAAAAGCACCCCTCTTCCGAAATGAGTGAGTTTCTCCGGAAACTCAATAACGTCAGAGTCCGTTCCGTGAAAACAATCCCCATTAAGACGCGTACAAAGGCGAAAGTACACATCCCTCCATCTAAAGTGACGTCCGAGCTGCTCGAGTGGCTTTCCCAGTCACACGGCAAGAAGGTACGGTTGATTCCGGCTGACTCAAGCAATACCAATTTTGCGATCACTGACGGTAGCAAAGTCTTGGCTGAAGCAGAGCTGCAGTCCGCCCAACATGAATTACCCGAGTTTCCTGGCGAAAACTGTCTGCTGATCTGCCTTCGATATCTGTCATGGCTAGAGGGACTAGTTGCAGAATGTCATGACAAATTCGCTATCTAACTCCTCTTTCGATCTGACGGAACCGCAAGCGCGCTTGCGGTTCCGTTGGCGCATTGCAGCTTGGCCGCAACTCAAGGAGATCTCGGCTGCCGATCAATGAAAGCGGCGGCTGAGGGAAAGCATTGGAGATCACAAGCCATAAATCTAGGGAGTTATTTCAATGACAAGAGGTCTATCTTTCATTGAAACGGAAATTCAGAGGTTGTTTGGCCACGAGGCGGCGGAAGATGAAGATCTTTGTCGCCTTCGTGAATATTATTTCAAAAGCTCAACATACGATCAAGTGATTACAGACTTACCTCTTAGAATTCTTGTTGGACACAAGGGAATAGGTAAGAGCGCACTTTTTCAAGTCGCGAAGGCTGAAGATAGTGAGAACCATAGGCTTGCCATATTAATAAAACCAGATGATGTTTTAGGACTAGGTACGGATACAAGTGATTTTCTGAAAACAATACGCGATTGGAAAAAAGGTCTCACGGAGATAATCACCAAAAAAGTTCTTTCGAGCCTTGGGGCAGATTCTGGCGAAGACCTAGTTACAATATTAAAGAAATTTGGTGGCAAGACTCTCGAATTCCTGCGAGACACATTTAGTAATACTGGTAATATTAATTTAGACCCCGCAAATAGATTAGTGGTAAGTAAATTCCTGGAAACTGGCAGGATTATTGTCTATATTGATGACCTAGACAGAGGTTGGCAAGGTCAGCGTGAAGATATCCTTAGAATTTCTGCTCTCTTGAATGCAGTGCGCGATCTAGTAAAAGAGAATAAGGGCTTGAGTTTTAGAATTAGCTTGAGGTCTGATGTCTATTTTTTAGTACGGACATCGGACGAATCAACTGATAAGATAGAAGGGTCAGTTATTTGGCAAACCTGGAATAACCATGAAATATTTGTTCTCCTGATAAAAAGGATTGAATCTTTCTTTGGGAGGCTTGTAAATGAATACCGCTTACTGAAAACTTGCCAGAAAGATCTTGCAAAGTATCTCGATCCAATAATGGAGCCTCGTTACAAAGGATTTGGACTCTGGGAAAATGCCCCCATATACAGAGTGCTTATGTCGTTAATAAGAAAGAGACCTAGGGATTTGGTCAAGTTATGTGCCCTTGCCGCCAGAAATGCAAAAGAAAACAATCAGCACCTAATTCTAACTATCAATCTCCAAAATGTTTTTGAAGAGTATTCACAAGGCCGACTTCAATATACTATTAACGAGTTTAGATCAGAACTGCCATCCATTGAGAGATTGCTTATGAATATGCGACCCAGTAGAAAAGAAAGAACTGCAAAAGAAGGATATGTATACAAGACTGACGCTTTGTTAAAAAAAATCTCTAACATCTGTCAAACTGGACAGTTCCATTTTTCAAATAGCTGGATCGCAACGAATAAAGACCTTGCTGCTTTTATGTATAAAATCAATTTCTTAACAGCCAGGAAAGAGATGCCTGAAGGCATTGTCAGAAAATATTTTGAGGAGAATCGCTATCTTTCCTCCAAATTTGTTGAGTTTGGATTCGATTGGAAAATCCATCCCGCCTATCGCTGGGCTTTGCAGCCAGAGAATATTGACGATATTTTTCGAACAATGGACCTTACTGCTGATGAAAAATAGCGGATTCTTGATTAATTTTGGTAACTAATTGATGAAGGTGGAATTTTAATTTGCTTCGCGTCTATACTAGCCACTTAGCCTTATCGTTATGCAAACTTCAACCAATAATCCTTACTTTCTGCCGCTTGATGAAACTGCATACTCGTAAGTGAAACAATGCGCCGAGACTAGATTTGACAATGTCTGTCAGATCAAATTTTGGTTTTTACACACAATCCTGAGTGGTCTTATCCAGACCGGAAAAGATTTTATCAATAATACCCTATAATATTTAGCGTTAACCTTTTTCCTTGGGCCTTTAACCTTTTTCCTTTGACCTTTATTCTCGAACCTTTGAAACCAGGGCAACGACAAAGCAAAAATCAAGAGGAAACAGTGTATGTACCCATCCATCATCTTGAAGTTGCTGACCTCCAGGAGGCCAGATCCCATCTGGAAGAAGTGGGTGTTGATGAAGGCCGCATTCAAATAACATACACTATCATTTGCTGTGGTTGACGAAATATCTGTATCATGTTTTGAAAAGCGATGTAGCTTTGTGTGCAAGGGAAATGATCCGTCAGGCGAGCGAAGCCCGCAGTATCAAGATCTTGACTCATTTTCGACAGTTAAAAAATTATAGTTCTTTGAAATCAATATGATACGAG
>CAZTAS010000262.1:0-8341 GCA_964611635.1 uncultured Thermodesulfobacteriota bacterium | reverse complement strand
AATCCGGGGTTTCCGGATGGACACTAACTAACTGCATTTTTTGGGTTTATTTCTGATATTATAGAATTTGCGATAAGAAGGGCAAAGTGGAGGGCATATGCACTTTTCGCTGTACTAGATTTTAAGTCATCAAATAGTTTACACTGCAAACACGAATAAAGGATAGGTTCGAGAATTCTGGTCTGAGTGTCTGTATATATTATATCCCGTGGAAAGGCACTGGAGTGAAGGTGAGGAGAAAAACGGCAAGGGTAATAAGGCCGATGATCTTGCGCCGCCTGTCCAGAGGAGTCCAGAAATCTAAAGGGAAGGGGTGACGGCTTCCCAGAACAATCAACAAGAGGGCCCAGAACAGCCATCCAGTCCACGCGATAATGCCCAGAACCACAAGCATGCCCACCACAGCCCGCGAGACCACCAGCGAACGCGGCCCCATGATCGCGTATAACACATGTCCGCCATCCAGTTGCCCCACCGGCAGAAGGTTCAATGCTGTCACCAACAAACCGATCCATCCGGCAAAAGCCACGGGATGAAGAACTAAGTCGTGATGTGACGGCAAAGTCCCCACAGTGAGGCGGGCCAGGAGCTCGAAAAGCAGAGATGAGCCCAGTTGAATGCCCCCTGCCCCGCCCGGGCCCGAGAGGATCGGCCGAATCTCAGACAGCATCAGCCCCACCACCAGCACAGGTATCGCCACCAGCACACCTGCCAACGGACCTGCTGCGCCGATGTCCATCAAAGAGCGCTTGTCTCGCACCGGGGAGCGCATCTTGATGAACGCTCCAAAGGTTCCAATAAATGAAGGGGCCGGTATCAAATATGGAAGAGATACCTCCATATGGTGTCGTCGGGCAGCAAAGTAGTGGCCAAGTTCATGGGCGAGCAGAATAAACAGAAGGGTAAAAGAAAAGGGGATGCCCTGCACCAGTCCAGCCGGGTTTTGAAGTGGATTGACGCCAGCCTGAAGCGCTCCGGCCAAGATGGTCGTGAATACTGTAACTATAAACAGTAAAGCGTGAATGACAGGGAAAGTACGCCGCGACGCCGGAGGCTTCCTCAGCCTAAACCATAACTTCTCGGCCCTTTCGGGTGAAGCGTAGAAATGATATTCATCTGCAGGCATGATCGCCTATAACCTTTCATTGAAGCCTTGTCCGATAATAATATATTTAGATGTCTCCACCATGGGCTATCCTTAAACCCGAAAAAATTTTCCTTTACATTATAAAAATTACTCCTGAATACGTCCCTTGTCAAGAAAAGGTTTATTACGGATTAAAAAATTGACTTTATAATGGCTTATATGTTATAAAATTAGTAGACTTTTAACTATTTCAATGGGTGCGCCCCAATAATTAGGTGGTGAGGTTTGTAACAATGGCCAAGAAAATCATGATCGTGGAAGATGAACAGGATTTACTGACATATCTGGGCACATTGTTCAAGGACAACGGCTACGAGGTTGCCACCGCCATGGACGGCAAAGAGGGGTTGGAAAAGATAAAGGAGTTCCGACCGGATCTGATCTCCCTTGACATTATCATGCCCAACCAATCGGGGGTCGGGCTTTATCGGGAGTTGAAAAAAGACGAGAGTCTGCAAAACATCCCCGTGATCATCCTGAGTGGTGTAACTCAATATCAAAAATTCTTCGCCCGCGATCATCACACAATACCCAAGCCGGTTGCCTTCGTGGAAAAGCCTTTCGATCAATCGAAACTAATCGAATTAATTAAAAAAACAATAGGTTGACCGGCGAACGTTCGAGGTGAGTGTCGGGTGAGAACCGATTTTTCTCCGGCTGGGCTACGGTTGCTGACAGCCTAAAGCTCGGCCGATTTTTTCATTATTAAGCATTGTTTCATCCAAGAACTCTCAAGAACTCTTGTTAAACTGATTTTAATATAAAAACTTGCTTGAGAACGTTCATCGCTTAACTTTTGGTCAGGCCTGGAGAAAATGCACTGAAATCTATGTTATTTTTAAGTCTACCTCGACTTGGCGAGTATAAACGCAAGCACGCAAATGGACACTAACTTCAAATTAAACTCAGGAGACAACAGGATATGACCTCGCTCCAATTACTAAGTTACGTTTCTCTGGTGATCTTCGGCATGGGCATTGCGTGGAAAGCCCTTAAGTATCTGAGAATGCCCATCCACCTCCGGTGGGAGCTTTATCCGGTGGCTCATGAAAAAGGCCGGGACTACGGCGGTTCTTATTTCGAGGACATAGACTGGTGGACCAAGCCAAGGGAAAAATCTCTCCTCAATGAGCTTAAGTTCATGATCCCGGAGATTCTTCTCATCCGTGCCCTTTACCATCATAACCGTAAGCTGTGGAACGCGTCTTTTCCATTCCATGTGGGCCTTTACCTTCTCATCGGGTTACTGGGGCTTCTCTTCATCGGGGCTTTGGCGCAGGCGCTGGGCATAGCTGTCAGCCCGGACTCCTCGAGCCGGCTCGCCAGCCTGTTGTACTACTTAACTATACTTATCGGTTTCCTGGGCCTTACCTTGGCCGTCTGGGGATGCGCAAGGCTGTTGACCAAGCGCTTTACTGATGAGGATCTCAAGGCATACAGTACTCCGCTGGACTACATCAACCTTTTTTTCATACTGGCTGTGCTGTTATGTGCGCTGTTCACATGGCTCTTCGTGGACAACAGTTTCATCATCGCCCGGGAATACATTCAAAGCCTCATCACATTGAAGACTTTCTCATCCGATAGCCTGGCGCTGAAGGCTGAAATAACGCTGCTGGGAATTTTCATGATTTACTTCCCCTTTACCCACATGACCCATATGTTCACCAAGTATTTTACCTATCACAAGGTGCGTTGGGAAGACGAGCCGAACCTCAAGGGTGAGGAAATCGAAGCCCGCGTCAAAGCCGTTCTTCAGCGCAATATTAGCTGGGCTGCACCCCACATTCCTACCGGGAAGAAATGGAGCGAAATCGCCAAGGAGCATGATTAATGAAGCGAAAGAAAGTAAAGATCAAGGATATCAGTAAGGATGTTGAACAGCTTGCTGAACTCAACCCTGCTGAATACGTGAAGCTTCCTCCACCCTTCGACAACCCCGAACCTGCGCCGGTTCTTGAGCTCACTGAAGAGCAAAAAAAGAAATTCGACGCTTCATTGGACGGCTACCTGGCTCTTGGCCTTATACCTCCCCAGAGCAAGGAAGAAGAGGAGGAGATGGTCAAGAAGTTCATCTCCGGACTGAAGAAGTTGATGTCAAAGGATGACAACTGGACCTTCTTGCAGCCGCTTTTACTGTCCATTGAATATTGCACCCGATGCCAGACTTGTTCCGAGGCATGTCCTATATATATGGCCAGCGGGCGGGAAGAGATCTACCGCCCTGCTTATAGGGCAGAGGTTCTCAGGAGGATTTACAATCAGTACATAAAACCCGGAGGCAAGCTGCTGGGGAAATTAAAGGGGGGCGTCAAACTGAACTGGAATACCATCTCCAGGCTGGCCGAACTGGCTTACCGCTGCACCCTCTGCCGGCGATGCGCCTCGGTGTGTCCCATAGGGGTTGACAACGGGCTCATCGCCCATGAGATTCGCAAGCTATTTAGCCAGGAGTTGGGCATAGCCCCCAAGGATCTGCACGAGCTGGGCACAGTTCAACAACTCAGGATGGGCTCCAGCACGGGTATGACGCCAGTGGCATTGAAGGATAACATCGAATTTATGGAAGAGGAGGTAGAAGAGAATACTGGCATGAAATTCAAGTGGCCCGTGGATAAGGAAGGCGCCGACATCCTCCTCATTCATAACGCCGGAGAGTTCCTGGCCTGGCCCGAAAACCCTGAGGCATTCGCCATTATCCTTGAGACGGCCGGGATCAGCTACACGCTATCAAGCGATCTTCTTGGCTACGATGCAGTTAATTACGGGCTCTGGTACGACGACGTCCAGCTGACCCGTGTGGCCCACAAGCACACTGAGGTGGCAAAAAAACTCAATGTCAAAAAAATAGTAATAGGCGAATGCGGACACTCTCACAAGGCCCTGGCGGTGGTGGCTGATCGCGTCCTTTCCGGAGATGCCCTGATACCCCGGGAAAGCTGCCTCACACTCCTCGAAGACATCGTCAAAAGCGGCAAACTTAATCTCGACCCACAGCGCAACGATTTTCCTGTAACTCTACACGACCCGTGCAACATTGTCAGATCCATGGGGATCGTGAGGCCCCAGCGGGAAATTCTCCGCATCATCGCACCGAAGTTCCGTGAGATGGAGCCCCACGGCGTGGATAACTACTGCTGCGGCGGCGGAAGCGGATTCGCTATCATGCAATCCATGAACTTCCCTGACTGGCGCTCATCCATAGCCGGCAGAATGAAGCTGAAGCAGATACTCGAAGCTTTCGAGGGCGAACTGGACCCATCCATCCACAAATATGTATGCGCCCCATGCTCCAACTGCAAAGGCCAGATCCGAGACCTGTTCAACTACTACCACGTGTGGGAAAAGGCTGGCATCCTTTACGGCGGACTGGTGGAGATCATCGTAAACGCCATGACCGACATCAAGGAACCCTTCATCAAGTGGGAGTGGATGTAGTACCTCATGAGCCGATGATGGTTTTTGTATCACGCGGCAAGGGCGTATCGCTGGTGTTAAATCATTGCCGAGACGGCCATGTAACGAATTAAAATATTGTGGAGATTATTTGGAACTTTTATTATATAAGGGATTTTTATGATGGGAAGAGCCCATCTTGCGGGGCCTAATTTTCAGGTTTCCAATCAAGAAAGGGAGTTCCGATGGCGGTTCGAGTGGAGGTGGCATTCAAGCCGGAAGTACGGGACAGCCTGGGCGAGAAGGTGAAGCGCCGGATCCTGACGGATCTCGGAATTGCGGTGGATTCGGTGCGCACCGTGGAAGTCTACACCATTGACGCGGCCTTATCCCCCCAACAGCTCCACGCAGTTGCTGAGGAGTCTCTCCGGGATACCATCGTTCAGGATGTTGCTGTGGGTCGGCCCATTGGGCGGGATTTCGACTGGCTTATCGAGGTGGGTTTCAAGCCCGGTGTCACCGATAATGTGGGCCGTACTGCCAAAGAGTCGGTGGAGCTGCAGACTGGCCATACTTTTGAGCCTCAGGAGGGCGTCTATACCTCTCGCCAGTACCTCATCCGGGGGTCCATAACCTTTGAGGATGCCCGGCGCATAGCCGATCAGCTCTTGGCCAATGACCTGATTCAGCGCACTATCGTGGTCTCCCGGGACCAGTGGTCGCCGGAGCGGGGCGTGGGCGTTTTCGTGCCGCGCGTTCGCTCCGATGAAGGCATACGGGTGGAGGAGATAGATCTTGAGCTGTCGGATGCGGAGCTGATGCGCATCAGCCAGGATCGCGTTCTTGCCCTGAGCCTCCGGGAGCTGAAGGCCATCCGTAACTATCTGCGCCTCAAGCAGGTCCAGTCCCAACGGGCGAAGGTGGGCCTGGGAAAACGGGTTACTGACGTGGAGCTGGAATGCCTGGCTCAGACATGGTCAGAGCATTGCAAACACAAAATATTTAACGCCTTAATCCGGTACTGCGATGAAAAAGGTCGCGTGGAGCTCATTGACGGGTTGTTCAAGACATACATCCGCGGCGCCACCGAGGAAATCCGCCGGAGGCCGGGCCAACGGGATTTGTGCCTTTCCGTCTTTACGGACAACGCGGGGGTCATCAGCTTCAACGAGAACTGGAACCTGGTCATGAAGGTGGAAACTCACAATAGTCCCTCCGCGCTGGACCCATACGGGGGGGCGCTTACGGGCATAGTGGGTGTTAACCGCGACCCCTTTGGAACCGGCAAGGGCGCACGGCTGATCTTCAACACTGATGTCTTCTGCTTCGCCTCGCCTTTTTACAGCAGGCCGCTCCCACCTCGCCTCCTCCATCCCCGGCGCATATACGAAGGCGTCCGGGAGGGCGTGGAACACGGGGGCAATAAAAGCGGCATTCCCACGGTAAACGGCAGCATTGTCTTCGATGACCGATTTCTGGGCAAACCCCTGGTTTTTTGCGGCACCGGCGGCATCATGCTCCGGGAGATCCTGGGGGAACTCTCCCACATCAAGGAGGCGCTGCCCGGCGACTGGGTTGTCATGTGCGGTGGACGCATCGGCAAGGATGGCATTCACGGAGCCACCTTCAGTTCCGAGGAACTACACGAGGGATCGCCTGCCACGGCTGTTCAGATTGGCGATCCCATCACCCAGAAGCGCATGACAGACTTCCTCCTGGAGGCCCGCGACCGTGGTCTCTATCGGTGCATAACGGACAACGGCGCGGGTGGATTGAGCTCATCGGTGGGCGAGATGTCCCGCGATCCGGGAGGTGCTGAGCTTCACCTGGAGCGCGCACCTCTGAAGTACTCAGGGCTCTATCCCTGGGAGATTCTTCTCAGCGAAGCCCAGGAGCGCATGACCCTGGCAGTCCAGCCAGAGTGCCTGGAAGAGTTCATCGCCCTGGCCAGGTTGATGAGTGTTGAGGCCACGGTTTTGGGCACATTCAACGATGAGAAGCGGTTTCACATTTATTACCAGGGCCGCACGGCAGGATGCCTTGATATGGATTTCCTCCACGAGGGAGTCCCCCGGATGAGGCTCTATGCCCGCTGGCGCCCCCCACGACGCCGCGAGCCCAGAATCCCTCTCCCCGATGACCTGGGTGAGGTTCTGGAGCGTATGTTGAGCCGGTTGAACATCTGCTCCAAGGAAACCGTGGTTCGCCAGTACGATCACGAGGTGCAGGGCGGAAGCGTCGTAAAGCCACTTGTTGGGGTCGAGAATGATGGACCCGGCGACGCCGCGGTCTTTCGCGTGCTGCTGGACAGCCTGGAGGGAGTGGTAGTGGCCCATGGAATCTGCCCCCGCTACAGCGACATCGACACTTACTGGATGATGGCCAACGCAATCGACGAGGCCGTGCGCAATGCCGTCTCAGTGGGAGCCGACCCCGAACGGCTGGCAGGGCTGGACAATTTCTGTTGGTGCGACCCCATAAAATCGGAAAAAACTCCCGACGGCCACTACAAGCTGGCCCAGCTCGTCCGGGCAAATAAGGCTCTCTATGACTTCACCACCGCATATGGCGTTCCCTGCATATCGGGCAAGGACAGCATGAAAAACGACTCCATCATCGAGGGAGTTAAAATTTCCATACCTCCCACCGTCCTTTTCTCCGTGCTGGGCCGCATGGACGACGTGCGGCGGGCCGTATCCATGGACGTAAAGCAGGAGGGGCATCTTGTCTACGTTGTGGGACTCACGCGTGCAGAGTTGGGGGGCTCCGAATATTTCGCCATGCATGAAGCGGTGGGGAACGCCGTGCCCCGGGTGGACGCCTCTATGGCAATAAAAATTTTTAGGGCACTCCACAGTGCTATCAAGCAAAGCCTGGTGGCCTCCTGCCACGACTGCTCCGACGGCGGGCTGGGCGTGGCGCTGGCCGAGTCGGCCTTTGCCGGCGGGTTGGGTATGGCAGTGAACCTTGCCTCGGTTCCATCAGAAGGCATCAAGCGGGACGACTTTCTCCTATTTTCCGAATCGGCAAGCCGCTTTGTGGTCTCAGTTCCACCTCACAACCGCGCCGAGTTCGAGCGCACAATGGTCGGAGTACCCTGTGGCATGGTGGGCACTGTGGACGGCTCAGGAAGGCTGAAAATCTTGTGCCTTAATGGAAGGAGCGTGGTTGATGCCGACCTGGGGCGCCTCAAGGAAGCGTGGAAGCGGCCGCTGATGTTTTAGAACAATCGGCATCCACCCGGCTCTGTTTTGGAGAGCTTGCAACGGCAAAATGCACACATTGATGATGTTCATTTCTAGTTCCGTAGTTCCCATATATACACGGGAAAAAGAAAAAATGTAAACAAAAAAATGGATATAACTTTACTAAAATATTTGAAATCATTCTAGCTCCCACCTTCCGGAATGCGTGGCTTCTTTTGTTAAAGGAAAAAAACCTGTAACTAAAGGATTGAATAAACACCGAAGAAACTCCATTCAGCACAGCAGCCAATAATATCATAATCTACTTGACATGTCATTATTATAAAGTTACAATCCTCCTCGAAAGACTATAAACTTTCAAGGAGGGAATATGGCACGACCAAAGATAAATATTGATGCAGAAACCATAGCAAAAGCCGAAGAGGAAATGAACCTCCCTGCAGCACGCTGCAGGGTATCTGAAAGGTACTTGCCTTTCTCTTATCCATCCCCGCAGCAAGCTGCGGGGAATTCCGAATTAAAAAAAATAAAGGAAAACAAGCTTTCCCTGCAGCTTAAAGCTATTATAGCAGCTACAGAGCATCCGGTTGAG
>CAZTAS010000261.1:0-8342 GCA_964611635.1 uncultured Thermodesulfobacteriota bacterium | reverse complement strand
GACCATGTCAAGAAAAAAAGCATTATTCGTGTGCCTACATGATTTTAGCTTTTATCAACGCTCCATTGTTGCTAAGTGGTTGATTTTATGTGGATTCAACTTCAGAATCAGGCCAAAATAGGCTAAAAATGGCCTTACAGATCCCAAACTCAAGTTTTTCTGACCAACAACTTCAAACTCTCAGCCAAAACCATTGCCGACGTCCATAAAGAGCGCTGGCAAATTGAAACCTTTTTCCACATTTTAGGGCTTCTTTATCTAGAGGCCTAATTCTTCTCCCACGATGAAAAGGTTAAGTCTTCTTTCTTCGCCAGGCGATTTCCGTTCCCATTCTATAATGGCAACAATGCAGCAGTGTCTTGAGGGCGATGAACAATCTACACAGGTTCCAAATTGAGCGCAAGGCAGCTCTTTTTCCATGCGATTGCCCAGGAAATGACGTTCAGCATTGGTGGGAGCGGCGATATTTTTAATCCGCTCCAGAGCGCGTTCAACATTAGGGACGATCTTGTTCGCCCCCACAGCTATGATAGTTTTCTTAGGCCCGAAGATCATCCCGGCAACTCGATTCCCTCGAGCATCGATATTGACAATCTTGCCATCCAAGGTGATCGCATTGCTGCCCGTGAGGAAAACATCGGCAAGAAGAGCCTGGCGCATCTTCTGGACTCTCACTTCTGTGGAATCGGCAAATCGCCCGTCATCTAGAAACAGAAAAGGGTTGAAGATCTCATGGCTTCCTTGCTCTTCCAGTTTAGCACGTACGCCAATCTGTTCCATGGTCACAGAATCCCCAATACCTATACTCGCTATTTCGGGAATCATCGCCAGGATCTCGGATAAGGCCTCTTGTCTATCTCTCACATAATAGGCCTTGATATTTCTTTTAGCAAAGGATTCCACTACCCTTCTGGCCAGCCTTTCGTAAATCACACCTTTCGCAGAGAACATATTAGCCTCCCAGAACCTCTTCAATCATCTTTTAAATCGGCATGGCCTGCCCGCTTGACCTTTAAAAGAAGCCTTTCTAACTGATCCTCCCAGGCATCAAGCCCAAGGTCTTTCAACTTTGCCCCGATGGAATGCTTTCCGATCCTTTTTTATCTCGAAAGTCATGAAGAGTCGAAAAAAATATGAGAAATCCCTCCCCCTGCGATGGTAAAATCGTAGGCCACGTGCCCCAGACTAAGAAAAGACTTGCAGTTGTTCCCCTTATATGCAGGCTCCATGATTGGCCGTAATATTAAATAATAATTCCAAATGCTTACATAGGCAACCATATTTCAGCTCTCAATTCCAAAATGTTCTATGCTCCATTTATGACACAGTAATAATTTTAGAGTCAAGTCAAAGTTCTTATGCTTATTGATTATTCGTTAGGCCTCGAAGCGAAGTAGTAGGATCAAAGATGAAAAGCATGAAGAGAATAAAAAGGGGGCTACCAACAGGATGGCCACGGCTGGTTTAATAAATTGCCATTAAAAGTAAATAAAAAGCAGGGTCAGGGATGACCCTGTCTTTTTGTTTACTTCAAGATGATATCCGCTATCCACTACCCTTACAAATTCCGTTGATTTGCGTTTGAAATAATCGGAATCCACCGGCTATTATTTTTGTATTCCAAGTCTGAAACGAGGAAGCTGTCACAGTATATTCAAAGGCTTATCAGAGTTTCGCTTCAACAAATAGACCATTACGCAATTACCACGAGAGCGACTACAAGACATTAAAATCAGCTCCTCCGTGCAAGCGGAACTACCAAGGATGGCTAGTCGGCATTCTTCGCACGATAGTAATCCATCAATATTTTTAAGACTTCCGGCCGGCTGAACTCCGCCGGCGGCATCAGGCCCGTCTGGAGCATTTCCCTCAGGCGCGTACCGCTGATGATGACCCGATCTTCGGGTTTATGTGGGCATGTCTTTGTTGAAGCCATGCCTTCGCACCTGCGGCACCAGAATGTCCAGTCAATTTTCAGAGGGCTGATGGCCAGGTCCTTCGGGTCGATGTCGTCGAATATCTTTTGAGCATCAAAGGGGCCGTAATAGTTTCCGACACCTGCGTGGTCTCTGCCGATGATGATGTGGCTGCAGCCGAAGTTTTGGCGAAATACGGCGTGGAGCACCGCCTCTCTCGGGCCGGCATATCGCATCTCCATAGGATAGACCTTCAGCACCACTCGTTCCGGCGGGTAGTAATGATCCAGCAGCTCGAGGTAGCACCTCATGCGGACCTCGGCGGGAATGTCTCCCTCCTTCAGTTTGCCCACGATAGGATGGATGAACAAACCGTCGCAGACCTCCAGGGCGATTTTTGTGCAGTACTCGTGTGAACGGTGGATGGGGTTGCGGGTCTGGAACCCGGCCACGGTCTTCCACCCTCTCTCCCGGAAAATCTGGCGAGTCCGAACTGGCCGGGCATATTCCGGAAAGCGTTGGGGATATCCGGCCTCGTCCAGGACGCTCACAGGCCCGGCCAGATACCATTCTCCCTGCGAGTAAAGCTTGGCCACACCGGGATGATTTCCATCCTCGGTTCTGAATATCTCGCGAGCCTCCTGCACCTTGTCATAGCGAAACTTCTCCTGGAGCTTCATGATGCCCAGACAGTCCCCATTCTCTTCCTCCACCAGCGCCACCTCTTCACCTGGCCGGATCGAGCCGGCTACTTCGTCACTGGCGGAAAGCGTAATGGGAATGGGCCATAGAATACCGGTGGACAACTGCATGCTGCTAATCACCTCTTCATAATCATCCGGCCCCATGAAGCCCGGCACCGGGCTGAAGGCGCCCATGCCCAGCATCAGGAGATCGGATACTTCACGCGATGTCATGGGAACCCGCCGCAGGGAATGACTGCGCTCAATGGCTTCCCTTCTCTCTTCCCCTTCTAGTAAAAGTGGTTTAAGTTCTCCCCCATGGGGAGCCAACAGTTCAGACACTTTTGCACCTCGCATTAAATTATTCTGCCTTTTGAATAAATTTAAGGGCTATAAAAGGAGACATTTATATTACTTTAAGTTCATGCAAAATGAAAGAAAAAAACCGAGAATAGCACGGCTCATTCAATGGAATCTTGCAAATAGGCCGTTTTAAATTCGCCGCAGTTTAATGCCGCCAATGAGGGTATCCATTCTGACGTAATAAAAACCCGCTCCGGTAAAAACCGGAACGGGTTACGCAAAGGAGGGATATGAGAGAGTTTTCCAGACATCTCTCATTTATTTAAACTAATTTAACGACGAAAAGTTACGTCACAGTGAAGCCGGTGAGATTCAGGATTTGTTGGGTACAATTCTCCGATATATTTTGACCATAAGCCCGACATTTGAAAAAAATTGACTTTCGTTTTGGTTTGTGTTAAAAAAACTTTTAGAAAATGGGTTGAAGCACTCGGGCAATGGGGAGGGATTTCAGTTTATTATATCCAGCCTGGATTCATTTCACCCTGTAGATTACAAAATCTTATTCATTATTAAGTCATTACGCCGGTCTTGAGGAACCCGCCGTCGTGGGTATCAATAAAAAGATGCTGGTGCAGATGGGGTTCTACTCGGCCCTGGTGACTGAGATGTGCTTATCGATTGCGGCCGGTGTTGTGGGAGGTTATTACGCGGACCGATATCTGGAAACGTCCCCCTGGCTCATTATAGTGGGCATGATTGCGGGTGTTGGGGCAGGAGTTCATAATCTGATACGGATTGTACGTAAATATCAATCCAGGATCTGAAGTTGCTGCGGTAAGTATTCCAGGGGAATTGGTGAGATGGAGCACAGCGCGACATGGATTTCTTTAATACCGGGATTAAATCGATTACCCGAGCATGTGGCCACATCCCTGGTGATCCTGGTTCTCTTGGCCTTGGCAGGCCGTGTGGTCAAGGGAGCTATTGGGAGTTCCTCCAATCCGCTCGTGCCCGACTCCAGACTCAGTCTCAGGAACATATTTGAGATCATTATTGAAGGCGCTCTAGGGGTTTTGAAGGGGATTCTGGGGGAGCAGGCGGTTAATTATTTGCCCCTTGTAGGAACCCTTTTCATTTTCATCCTGACATGTAACCTGCTGGGCCTTGTTCCGGGATTTCTCCCTCCTACCTCCAATATTAACACCAACGCGGCCATGGCCATCATCGTTTTTATCCTGTATAATTATTACGGATTTCGAGAGCACGGCTTGGGTTACCTGAAGCAATTCGCAGGCCCCCTGGTCTGGCTGGCCCCGCTGATGTTTGTCATCGAGCTGTTCAGCCATGCGTTTCGGCCGTTCTCCCTCTCCGTTCGTCTGTTCGGCAACATATTTGGTGATCACATGGTCCTGAGCATTTTCTCGGACTTGGTTCCAGCGCTTGTGCCGGTGGCATTTTTAATCTTGGGCATGGCCGTGGCGCTCATTCAAGCGTTCATTTTTGCCATTTTGTCGGCGGTCTACATTGCATTGGCCGTCTCACATGAGCATTAAAGTGGGAAACCCTCCGAATCTGGTGCTCATAAAGTGATTTTTTTAAGGGAGGAAAGTAATGAGCAAGAAGGTAGTTTTGAGCCTGTTGTTGTCTGTTATTGTCTGCTTGAGCGTGGCGGCGGCGGCCATGGCGGAAGAGGAGGCCGCTGCGGGCAGTGGCGGCGAATTGAAGGATTGGGGGCTGGCTATAGGAAGCGGCATCGGCCTGGCCCTGGCAGCTCTGGGGGGCGCCTTGGGACAGGGACGTGTGGCATCGGCCGCCATGGAGGGGATAGCTCGGAATCCTGAGGCCGCGGACCGTATGTTTGTCCCAATGATCATTGGCCTTGCGCTCATTGAATCGCTGGTGCTCTATACATTTATCATCGCCATCTTCTTGCAGGGAAAAATCTAACTTATAGGAAATTTCAACTGCGTGCTTACGACATCTACACCAGCTTGCAGGGTGAAATTCGATCAATTAGAGTTTGTAGTGTGGAAAATCTGAAGATCAAGCTGCGATAAGGTCTGGAAATCCAACCGTCGGTCATGTAGGGAGTTTAAAGGGTGGAAGGCCTTCAGGTTAATTTTACTCTAGCAGTGCAGGCAATCATTTTTATTGCCGCCATTTTCATTGTTACCGAATGGATATTAAAGCCCATTCTCCAGGTTCTCCAGGAACGCCAGGCCAGGGTGGATGGGTTTCATACAGATGCCAGCTCACTCACCATAGAATTTAACCAACTGAAGGGGGATTACGAGGAGAAGCTGAATGAGGCGCGGCAAAAGGCAAGAGATATCCGTGAGGAACTGCGCAGGACGGGTCTAGCCTCCAGAGAGCAGATGCTTGAGCAGGCCCGGCAAGAGACTCAGGATTACCTTGATACGATCAGAGTAGGTGTAGCTGCCCAGATAGAGGAAGCCCGCTCCACCGTGGCGGCAGAAGCCGACAGGCTCTCCAGGGAGATTGCCAGAAAGATCCTCGGAAGGGACGCGACATGAAACAATTATCTGCATTCGCGGTGACCCTTGGACAATGGCGGCTGCTGCCCCGGCCTTTAAGTTGCAGTATTAAATTTAACTGTTTGCTTGCGGCGACAGTGATTGTTCTGGTGGTTTTTATAACAGTGGGATGGGCTGCCGAGGAAGGCAATGACCACGGGGGAGGACTTGGATCATTAGCATGGAGCATCGGCAATTTTGCTGTGTTGGTTTACATCCTGTACCACTTTGGGGGCAAAAGAATATATACATATCTTAAGAAAAGACAGGAGAAAATTCGATCCACTCTGGAGATGGCCGAAAAGGCACGAAATGAAGCTGAGGAAAAAGCCCGATTATACCGCGAAAAGCTCGAAGCCGTTGAGGAAGAGATCCAGCGGATCATTGCAGAGATGAGGGAAGAGGGGGAGGCGGAAAAGAACCGTATCATCGAAAGTGCACAGCAGGCTGCCCAGAGAATAAAAATAGAAGCCCGCAGGGCGGCGGATGAGGAGGTTAATCGCGCCGCTGCACTGCTGCGGGAAGAGATGGTATCCCTTTCAGTCCAGCTGGCCGAGGAGCTCGTTCGACGAAACCTGACTCCCGAAGACCAGCACCGATTGATTCGCCGTTATCTCGATCAGATTGCTGAGCTGTCATGAGAAATCTTACTTTGGCCAGACGTTACGCCAGGGCCCTGACCGATATCGGGGTCCGTGATGGACATTGCGACCTATATATTGAGGAGTTGCAGCGAGTCAGAATAATGATCCGTTCCCATCCCGACCTGCACCGGATTACCACGGGTCCCCTTTTGTCCCGGGATCGCCTCAAAGAGATCATTTCCATGCTGGCGGGTGAGTTGGGGCTTTCACGTATGGTACACAACTTTCTGAACCTGCTGGTTGACAAGGCCAGGATACGTTATCTGGACGACATTACCGATATCGCCCAGGAGTTGCTGGACGAGATAACCAATGTTGTGCGTGTCACGGTCACCACCGTTGCTCCATTATCCCGGGAAGACCTGGATCAGATCCGCCGGAACCTTGAACGATATGCAGGCAAGAAAGTGATCATCCTTCATAAACAGGACCATTTCCTCATTGGTGGGGTGGTGGCACAGATCGGGGACGTTATCCTGGACTACAGCATACGAACGCAGTTGAATAGTTTACGTGATAGATTAATCCAGCAATAATGTGATTCGATGCTCTGGATGATGATGAGCACCAACATTTATACCTGAACCGCGCTGCAATTAAGCGACAAACTTTTCATTTGGAGTTTCCAATGGATATTCGGGCAGAAGAGATAAGCCAGGTTCTTCAAAAGCAGATCGAAGATTATGAGACCGAGATCGACATCAGTGAAACGGGTCGGGTTCTTTCCGTGGGAGACGGGATCGCCCGCATATACGGTCTTCAAAACGCCATGGCCGGGGAACTTCTGGAGTTTCCCCATGATATCATGGGCATGGTGCTCAACCTGGAAGAAGATAATGTGGGGGCCGCCATCCTGGGCGAGATTGTCCCCATCAAAGACGGTGACCTAGTGCGGCGGACGGGTAGGATTGCCCAAGTGCCCGTCGGGGAGGCACTGATCGGGCGCGTGGTCAATGCTATCGGCATGCCCCTGGATGGAAAAGGGCCTGTGGAGACGGATCAATTCCGCGAGGTCGAGCAGAAAGCCCCGGGGGTGGTATCGAGGCTGCCGGTGAAGGAGCCCCTTCAGACCGGTTTGAAGGCCATCGATTCCATGATACCCATTGGCCGAGGGCAGAGGGAGCTCATTATCGGTGACCGCGGTACAGGCAAGACCGCCATCGTCATCGATACCATTATCAATCAGAAAGACGCCGATGTTTTTTGTATTTATGTCGCCATCGGGCAAAAGCGGGCCTCGGTGGCTAGGGTGGTGGATACTTTAAGCCGTTTCGGGGCAATGGATTACACCACGGTTGTGGCCGCTTGCGCCGATGAGCCAGCACCGCTGCAGTACATAGCGCCTTATGCAGGATGCAGTATGGGTGAGTATTTCCGCGACAGCGGAAGACATGCGCTGTTGATCTACGACGATCTGAGCAAGCACGCCGTGGCATATAGGCAGATGAGCCTTCTGCTGCGCCGACCTCCTGGAAGAGAAGCTTTTCCGGGAGACATTTTTTACCTTCACTCCCGCCTTCTGGAGCGGGCTGCCAAACTCAATGATGAGCTGGGTGGAGGCTCCCTTACCGCTTTGCCCATCATCGAGACACAAGCCGGGGACGTCTCCGCATATATCCCCACCAATGTCATCTCCATTACCGACGGGCAGATTTATCTGGAGCCCGAGCTGTTTTACTCGGGCGTCCGGCCGGCCATCAACGTTGGTCTGTCCGTGAGCCGCGTGGGGGGGAATGCCCAGATCAAGGCCATGAAACAAGTGGCCGGCTCACTGCGCCTTGACCTTGCGCAGTACCGCGAGATGGCAGCTTTTGCCAAATTCGGCTCAGACCTTGACAAGGCCACACAGGACATGTTGGCCAGAGGAAGCCGCCTGGTGGAGATCCTCAAGCAGTTGCAGTACATCCCCATGCCGGTGGAAAATCAAATTTTGATCATTTACGCGGGCACCAACGGCTACCTGGATGGCTATACCATGTCCGTGCTGAAGCGGTATGAGCAGGAGCTGATGGCCTTTTTTCAAGACAAACACGCGGATATCCTCAATAAGATCAGGGAACGCAAGGAACTGGACGAGGAACTTTCCAAGGAACTGAACGCCGTCTTAACAAACTTCAAGGAGACATTCCAGGCATAAGAATTTACGTTTGCCCCGGACAGGAAGAATTTAGGTAATGGCCAACCTTCGAGACATTCGCAAACGCATCAGCAGCATCCGGAACACACAGACAATCACGCGGGCGATGCAGATGGTGGCCG
>CAZTAS010000260.1:0-8347 GCA_964611635.1 uncultured Thermodesulfobacteriota bacterium | reverse complement strand
TGTCGCCTCGTCCCTTTTCTCGGTCCGCTCTGCTGGCTCTTGGGAAGCTTCAAAACCCCTTGGCTTTCCAGCCGTTCCAAAAGCTCCAGGCACTCGGTGCCCTTGAGTCTGCCATTGGCTCGCCTCCACTCCAGCAGTTCGCATACCGTGTACGACAGCTCCGTTCGGCTGATCCCTGCACAGCTCTCCACCACTTCCTGAATCAAGGAAAGCTCTTCGCGAGTAAATACCCGGCCACAGAACCGGTGATTGTCTCTTGCGGTGATCATGACACGCCTCCTTCGCTACTTTCACATAGCAAAGAAATGGACCCAAGTCCAGCAAAAAATGATCATCTCAGCAAAAAAGCTTATTCATCGCTGTCCCGAATCATGGTCGTTGGGTGGCCAAAAAAATCGATATATCCTTTTCCCAAAACGCTATTTTGGCAACAGGTAATCAATGCTTGAGTTTGTAAAACGTCTAACCGGCTATTATTGCTGCTCTTTGCGCTTGTTCCAAAAGAGCCGCACCCAAACCATTTAGGCTTGCGAGATTTCCGATTGCCTTTTAAATATAGATTCCACAAAAAGCTAAGAAGCGAAAAAACTTTGAGATGAGCTACATACCTGACTTAATCAGGCAAAAATATGATATTTAATAATTAAGGATAAAAACATGAATAAGAAAATAATGCTTATTCAAAATGAAATACTTTTTGCTTTAGCAATCTTTATTTTTTTTGCTTTTGTTCCAATTTATTCATCAAGGTATACTATATATATAAATTCTCAGATTCTTATTACGATTTTGTTTTCAACAAGTCTTAACCTTTTGGCAGGATATGCAGGTCTCTTTTCATTTGGTCATGTAGCATATTTTGCAATTGGAGCATACACATTTGTGATTCTTACAAAAAGCTTTCATATTTCATTTGCGCTGAGTTTCATAATTGGACCCGTATTTGCAGCTTTTTTAGCTGCAATTTCTGGCTACTTTTGTGTACGGCTAACCAAAATATATTTTACATTTTTAACTTTAGCCTTTGCCCAAATTGTCTGGTCAGTTGCTTTTAAATGGACTTCGGTAACTGGGGGAGATAGCGGCATTATAGGAGTTACGCCTCCAGCTTTTCTAGATTCTTCAAATAGTACATACTATTTTATATTAATTATTGTGGGATTAATGGTTTTTCTAATGTACAAAATAACGCATTCTCCTTTTGGACTTATGCTTAATACAATCCGAGAAAACCCAAATAGGGCTGAATTTATAGGAATTAATGTAAAGTTGTTTCAGTTGATAATTTTTATCATAGCTGGATTTTTCGCGGGAATTTCGGGAGGGTTATTCATTATTTTAAACCACTCTATATTTCCGGATGTAATTTTAGTAAATAGATCGATAGAACTTATGGTTATGGTTATTTTAGGAGGTATGTACAGTTTTTGGGGTCCTGCGATTGGTGCGATAATTCTTATTTATCTAAATGACTATGTCAAAGCTCACGCGGAATACTGGCCTCTAATTTTAGGGATAATCATGGGAGGAGTAATACTTTTTTTCCCTGAGGGTATAACTGGAATTTTACGTAAATTATACTCCAAAATTGTGCAACTTAGTTTTGTGAAACCCGAAAAAGGCGAAATATAAAATATGCTAAGGATAGAAAAAGCTTCCAAGTCTTTTGATGGCTTTAAAGCGGTAGATAAAGTAAGTATGGAGGTTCGAAAAGGTGAAATTTGCTCTGTAATAGGTACTAACGGTGCAGGAAAAACAACGCTGTTTAATTTGATTACTGGACATGTTCATCCAGATCATGGGGAAATCTATTTTAAGGGAAAAAGAATCACTCATCTTCCACCATATGCTATCGTTAGGTTAGGTATTGGTCGTTCTTTCCAGTGTCTCAACATTTTTCCAATGTTAACTACGTTCGAGAATGTTCAAGCTGCAGTGATTTCTTATAAGAAAAAATCACGAAACATATTAAAAACAAAAAACCGACTTTTTGAAAAAGAGACAGATCATATACTGAATCAGCTAGGCTTATTACAAGTAAAAAATGAAAGAAGTGGTTCTTTATCGTATGGGTATCAAAAGCAATTAGAGTTGGGAATAGCAATGGCCTTTGAACCGGAATTATTGATGTTAGATGAACCAACAAGTGGTTTATCATCTGCGGATAGCAGAAATGCTATTGATCTTATAGTAAATGTTTCCAAAGAGCGTGAAACTACTTTGCTAATTGTAGAACATGATATGCATATTGTCTTTTCGATATCGGATCATATTGTAGTTCTACATCAGGGTCGCGTTATAGGTGATGGAATACCTGAGATAGTTCGTATGAATCCAGAAGTTCAAAAATCATATTTGGGTGAAAACTTATGATCTTGGAAGTCAAAAATATTTATACTGCATACTATGGACTAAGTAATGTACTTTTTGGAGTGAGCCTTGGTTTAGAAAAAGGAGAGATCGTTGCACTCATGGGGCGCAATGGCGTAGGTAAAACTACAACTTTTAGGTCAATAATGGGGCTTACACCGCCAAAATCCGGACAGATAATATGGCGAGGAGAAAATATAATAGGAGAAAAACCATATGAAATAGCACAACTAGGAATAGGTTTAGTTCCTGGTAACCGAGAAATATTTCCAGATCTAACAGTCTGGGAAAACCTCGATATTGGCCGAAAAAACCCTAAAAAGAATGGTTGGAGTTTTGAAAAAGTATTTAATCTTTTTCCAGCATTAGAGACAATCAAAAACAGAAAAGGAGGCTATTTAAGCGGGGGAGAACAGCAAATGCTTGCTATTGCTAGAACTTTAATGGGTAATCCAGAATTTCTATTAATGGACGAACCTTCAGAAGGATTGGCACCGATGATTGTTAGAGAACTAAGGAATCAGGTTCTCAAATTAAGAAATGAAGGTGAAACTATATTGCTTGCTGAACAGAATTTTCAATTTTGTTTAGAAACATGCATTAGAGCGTACATTTTAGAGAAAGGACGAATTGTGTGGCAAGGTGTGATCGAACAGCTAGAAAGAAAAGAAGAAATAAAGGCTCGATACCTTTTGCTATGACAACGAATGCGATACAAAAAGAACCTGGATAGCCTTTTATTAGCTAATCAAGATTTAACTGGAATTTCGCAAGCTTATTTCGAAGGACCTTGCTACTTGTGGCTGCAGAAACAAAACCGCTTCGCCCAGTGAGTGAAAAGAAATCGTCGGTATAGCCAGTGCGGTGAGGGAATTAGCAGAGACACTTGCGAGATTCGGGCTTAATAAATAGAGGAGGCTTATAAATGAATAAAAATAAGACTATTAATGTGGGAATCATTGGGGCCGGAGGAATTGGCGAAACTCATTTTGAGGCTTTGCGTAGAATTGGAGGAATAAGGGTGGCTGCAATCTGCGACCTGAATCGTGAATGGGCGACATCTTATGCTCAGAAACATGATATTCAGAAAGTTTATACCGAGTATAAAGAGTTGATAAACGATAAAGACATAAATGTTGTTCATGTCGCGACACCGAATAACTTGCATTACGAGCATGTAATGTACGCAGCTGAAGCAGGTAAGCATTTAGTATGTGAGAAACCCTTGGGTGTAAACACAGCTCAAACGGCTAAGATGCTTTCTATAGTAAAAGAAAAAAAGTTGGCCAATGCACTTTGCTATAATCATCGTTTTCTCCCCCTTATTTTTCATGCGAGAGAAATGGTTAGAAGACATGACTTGGGAACGCTTACTTTCATAAGAGGGCACGCGATGGGAGATTTTATGATGAGCATTGCCCAGATCGATCCTAATCATTGGCGTACAAATCCTGAAACTGTAGGATTGAGTAAAACTATGTCAGTAATGGGTGGACACCTTCTCGATTTACTGGAATTTATTTCGGGGTTGAAGATAAGAGAAATATTTGCAGATTTTGGGTATGTTGACCCGGCGATCGAAGGAATCAGCTTTAATGGTCAAGATTTTGTAAGAGAAAAAGGTACACAATTAGAAGATCACGCAAGCTTGCTATTAAGGTTCAGAGATGGAATAAAAGGAACAGTGTTATTATCAGAGGCTGCGCCGGGGCATAAAGTTGAAGTGTTCCTTGAAATAATCGGAACTGAAGGTTGTGTCGCTTGGAATCTTCAGAAAATAAATGAAATATGGATAGGATGTCGTACTAAGCCAAATAAACTTTTGTATAAAGGGACCGAGTTGATGTATCCGGAAGCACAAGCAATAGCAGCCCCTCCATCTTGGGGGCAAGACGGATTTTCGGAAAGTTTTAGACAATTTTTTGATTCAGTATATAGACATATCAAAGGAGAAAAATATTTACTTTTAGATACGGAGGAGCCGGATTTCGCCACCTTCGAAACGGGTCATCATATGGAACTGATTATTCAAGGAATGTTGAATAGTGTTAGAGAAGAGAAGTGGCAAACAATAAATGAGGGAAATGTATAGAAAAGATTTCAAGTGATTAGAAAATTAAGCCGCATCGCACATTTGTGTGGGTAATTCTTATATCTTGTGGTTATTGGCTAACGTCTTGTAAATTCATGGAATTTACGCTGAGTAAGGGATCAAGAGCTTCTGTGGCGCTCCTAATCGACCTCGTGGTTTAATGGATTCGGTGGTCTAAAGGAATGCAGAGGGTATTCTCCCTGCCAATCCGACTCCACAACATGTTGTGGCTACCCACACAAATGTGCGATGCCCCAGAGTCAAGTGCCTCCGGCAGAGCCGGAGGCTTGACGGTTACGCCCTCAAAGTATGAAGATACGGGGACGCTGTTTCAATGTTGACTTGTTGCGGCGTTAGGGAACCAGGTCCCCCAGGACCGTTCCGGCAATTCCAACCAGCTCCGGATCGTTTTCTACTCTCTTGACCGCTCGACTCACAGCGGAGCGATCCACATTGAGCCGACGCGCCACTTCACTTCCGGGCAGGGACAAATCCCGTGTGGCAATAACAAGGATCTGGTGGGCTTCGTCCTGGTCAATGGAATACTCGCCAGGGTCGCGGGTATTGAGCTCGATCTCGAACCCTACTTTCAGGTTTTTCTTTGCAGTCTCATAGAGACCCTGGACCTGGTCATCTGGCAGTTTTGGGTAGTCCCGGTTTTCATCTATCTGTGTTCTCATTCATATCAATGCTCTGAGGGGGCGCGTTTTCCCCCTCAACCCGGGTGAAAGGGGGGAAACCCGAAAACAGAATGGTTGGTTAGATTTCTTGCAGGCATTTTGCAGGGGCTTGTTGGCGGGATTCTGGTGCAGAAAGGAAGCCTGGCAGTATTTGAAGAGCCGTCCTGGAACAGTTGAGTTACCGTCTTCAATGGCTCAAACTTCCGACACGCTCACCACGGATACCGGTTGAACCTCTCGTAAGGCCACCTTCTTCCGGGTGGTTCATGGGTCTCGATGGTCTCAGGGAAAAGGACCCTGCGACAGTTGAAACAGAACGCGAGCCCGTTTAAGAGCTCGTACCGGGTAAGGGTCTTCTTACACCTGATACAGACCGCCCGGACCATATAATCCCATTGCCCGCCTCTGGACCGGGACCCTCCACGCGTTCTCGTAAACGACCTGTACCTGCTGCTGTTGTAAGGCCTGCCTGCGCTGCCGATATGGTATGTATAGTCTGTATTCATAATGAACACCTCCATTGTTAAATGGGACAATGGAGGTGTTCCGGTAAAACACGGGCAACGAGCTGCTGCTTCATCAACTCCTTTTCACAACGAGCCGCGCAGATCTTATCTCCAGGTCAAGCTGATCGTAATCCCTGAGACTGAACACACCCGAATGGCTGACCGATATCCTGTGAGAACCCGGGGAAAAAGACCGAAACCTTTATAAATGAGAACGGTTCTACCTCTGTCCCGGGACAATGGAACTCTAACCGATGATGGTTCAAGCGTCCCAGGATTCAGCGGGAGCGTAACGCTCCCACGTTTTTTTACAGTCAAGGATTCTCCGGTTGATTTCGCCTATCTTCTCTTTGAGGCAGAGCCTTTTCTCAGGGTCAGGCGTGGCCCTGTACCGGTCAACGAGATATAAGAGCCTGCTTCTGAACTCGAGTTCGATGAGGGATTCGTATCTCCGGTAAGTCCGCTCTTTCCCAGTATGGGAACTGATTGAGGAATGAAGGATTGCGAGGTCTTTTACCCGGTCAATGATTTTCTTCATCGCGTAACCGTACCCGTCAAAGGGTCTCAGGGTCTTCTGGAAGTCCATTGTGTTGAATGCGCTGTATTCTTCCTGGCAGACATCCACATCCGGGATAAAGAAATCGTTTTCCGGTATCTGCCTGGGTATGGTCAGAAGCAGGCCATACCCTGATAAGAGGTAGCATCGGATGAACTCGTTCCGGTCCTGGATCTCGTCATCAGTGAGACCGTAATCCGGGTCGGTTGGTCTTATGACCTTGAGCGCTGCGCTCGCAGGCATATCTTCTTCCACAATCCAGCTATCCGCTATCGCGGGACTGATGCTGACGGTTGAACTCATCTTGGACACCTCGCGGAGTGAGTCATTAGGCTCCCTCTCTGGTCAACCCAGTACCCAGAGAGGGAGCCGTGCGGGGCGCCCTGCAGGGAAAAGGACAGCCTGGATTTGAGCAAAAAAAGGGCAATATCCTGTTGTGGTGATTGTTCAAGCGAGCATGTAAAAAAATAAGGGTCGTTTTTAGCCGACCCCGATTGGGGGAAAGATTTAAATTGGGGGGTTTGCGATGAGCAAACCCCTTTTTAAAGCTTTAGGCGTGAAGAAAACCAATAATTAAGAAAGGTCCCTGTTCAGGTTGAAATGGCGGGCTATGGCTTTAGAGCGGTCCAGAAAGGGTTGCCAAACTGAGAAAGAACGAATAAACATCTGAGGTTCACTTTCTCGGTTCCATGTTCGCGATTCGCAGGGAGGTAGCCTTTCAAGGAAACAGTCAATGGCCAAGGTTGAAAGAATAACAGAAGTCGGTCCCGGGATATTTTACATGGATTCCCGGGGGTTAGGGCCAATGGACCTGAGCGGCTTCTACATTATTGCAGGAGACGGCCTGACCCTGATTGAGACAGGCGGAGCTCTCACCGTACCTCACATTCTCGAATCCGTCCAGGATATCGGTAACCGGGATAAGGATGTCAGACGCGCCATAGTCACCCATGTCCACCTCGACCATGCCGGAGGCGCAGGGGCCCTGGCACGACGTCTGCCCTGGGTACGGGTCTATGTCCATGACCGCGGCGCCAGGCACCTTCTGGACCCTTCAAAGCTCTTGAAGAGTGCGGAAATGGTGTATGGGAGCCGTAGAAAGGTGCTTGACCTTCACGGAGAAATAGTTCCTGTCCCGAGAGAAAACCTGTTCCCTGTCTCAGAAACAGATCTCGGGATTGGTTCAGGTTCGAGCCTGAAGATTTTCAGCGCCCCGGGACACGCCTCCCATCATATTTGTGTTTATGAGCCCCGGACCGGGTGCCTTTTTTCAGGCGAAGCATTAGGCCATTATTACCCTCAACAGGACATGCTGACCCCGGCTGTCGCACCTCCGGGGTTCGACCTGGTGGGCGCTAAAGAGACTATCCTGAAAATCAAGGAGTTAAAACCGGATACTATCTGTTTCTCACAGTATGGCCCCCATCGGGATGCGGACTTTGTGATCGCGGAATCGATTCGTCTCCTGAGGTTCTATGATGACCTTATCAGTGGCATGTTGAGCCAGAAGCTCAGGCCCGAGGAAATCATTGAAGAGATGATGAAAGATACTGTCGAAGAACGCTGGGGCGGGAGACAACCATCGCAATCCATGGTTACTTCCCTGGTGCTGGGGTTTGTGAGTTATTATCAGCGCATACAGACACGGGGCTAAAGGGACTCCACGATCAGAGGTCCCTTTAGCCAACTCTGTCCGGAAGCATCTCAAGAGTCTTCCACTCACTCCTGATAATTCAGCCTTTCTCAGGATCTTCGTTGATTTCAAACCCCTTTTCAACTATCGTTTGTTGCGCCTCCAAAAGAGTCTAAAAAGACGGTATCCAATGCACTATGGCGAGCAATCTTTCGGGTCCTTGAACAAGAAAGTGATATAGAAATCCGGCAAACCCCAGTTGATGCCATACACCCTTTGGTATATAGACTTGAGCCAAGGGTTCTTTCGATTACCAGAAGTATGTTTGAATTTTGGTAAATTAGACCATTTGGCAAGACGCTCTGCATTTCAATCACCCGGTTTTTGTTTCCAATTCTAAAAGAATACTGAACTCTCTTCATATTTTGGCATAATGCAAATATTTTACTTTAAAGCCCCCATTCCGGAAAAAAATTGATCAAAACGGCGGAGAGGCCCATCCTGACTGGA
>CAZTAS010000259.1:0-8370 GCA_964611635.1 uncultured Thermodesulfobacteriota bacterium | reverse complement strand
TTGGCCCTAAAGCCTCACCTCCTACTTCATGCCGGTTTTAACCGGCGCTTTCAGAACGTCCCTCATTCCCTTTCTCTGATTCCATACGTTCTTTGAAATATTTGGCCCCAGGGCCATTATGATATTTTGCTTCGTCCTCAATCAGAATGACAGGGCACTGGTACTGGCTCACAACGGTCTCAAGGAACTGAACATAGCTCTGAGCGTTGAACTTCTCAGGGGTTTCCATATAATGGAAATCTCCATCGAAAAACTCTATGGCTCCGATCCCCTTTCTTTTGCCGGTAGTCTTGATTTTGGGTTGCTTGCCCCTGGGTGCCCATGTTCTTGAAAGTGATCCCCACTGAGCAAATGAAACCTCATCGCCAAAAAAAATGATGGCTCCCTTAACTGGACGACAGCTGATTCGTCACTTGGATCGAAGGGTCTGATTTCCATTTCTCTCATCTATCACCTTATCCCTACTCATCTCATATTTGACTCTATCAATGATGCTGCTGACTGTGCTGTTTTTGCTTATTCAAAAAACGTCACTTGCCGCCTTTAACGTCTCACCCCTCAGACGCCTCGCAAGATAGATAGCAGCATTTATCGGCTCATTGAAATATCCTCTTCTCGACCTATAGAGATCATCAATTGTTATCTCATAAAGATCGTCAGCAACAGTCAACAGCAGATTTGACCCCTATTCTACGATAGTTTAAAAATCAGGCTCTCTCCTTCGTCCTTATATTTTTCCTTAATCTCTAATATTTCATTTTCCACAGCAAAGAAGGCTTCCACCACCCCCGGATTAAAATGGTTTCCGCTGCCTTCCCTGATGATGTTAAAGGATTTTTCAAGGGAAAAGGGCTCTTTATAAGGCCGTTTTGTTGTCAGGGCATCAAATACGTCTGCTATGGCTACGATTTGTCCAACCTTTGGAATCTCCTTGCCCTTTAGACCTTTTGGATAACCGCTGCCATCCCATTTTTCGTGATGTGTCATAGCAATAATCTCTCCTAACTTGATAAATCCCTTTTCAGAACCTTCCAGGATTCTGCCCCCGTTGATTGTATGTTGCTTCATAATTTCCCACTCGGCGGGATCGAGTTTGCCGGGTTTTAACAGGATATAATCCGGTGTTCCGATTTTCCCGATATCATGCATGGGGGCTGCATATAAGATGGATTCTACTGTCTTTTCTTTCAATCCCATCTTTCGGGCTACGACGGCGGAGTAATTGCTCATGCGAAGAATGTGTGCTCCGGTGTCTTCATCCTTGAATTCGGCAGCTCTGGAGAGTCGGTGGATTGTATCTAGCGATGCATTTTTTATGGTTTCAAAAGCCTGCCTAAGCTGTTTTGTTCGTTGTTGAACCATTTCTTCAAGCACTCGGTTTTGGTCATAGAGTGCAAGATGCGTACGTACCCTCGCCTGAACAATCGGCGCAGATACCGGTTTAGTAATATAGTCTACTCCCCCGACTTCAAAGCCTTGTCGTTCATCATCCACCTCTCCCATAGCAGTGACAAAGATTACAGGGATTTTGGCAGTCACAGGGTCGACCTTGAATTGTCTGCAGGTTTCATAGCCGTCCATTCCTGGCATTATAATGTCAAGCAGAATGATATCAGGTTTGAGTTTGCGTGCTACATCTAATGCTTTCATACCATCTGTAGCGAAAGACAACTGATACTGGTCCTGCAAGATCTGCCTCAATAACTGCAGATTGCTGGGCTCGTCATCCACAACGAGCACTTTCCATTTACCGTTTACCATTATTTCCCTCCAGCTCTATTTGCAGTGTTTTAGCAAGTCTAAGCGTTTCCCTTTTAGCCTTATCGAAGTCAAACCTTTCCAAATGCTTCTCAATGGGTGACAACTGATCTAGTGAAAGATACTCTTTGAGCTCAGACAAATACGGTTCAACAGCATTTGGGTCGAACCGGTTGAAAGCAGCAAGCATCTTAATGAACAGTGCCTTCAGGTGTGCTACGTCCGTTTCTTTCTTCTGCGTTTCTTCGACATCTTGCACCGTTTCTAGTTGCCGGATGGAATCGACTGCCCTATTGAGTACCGTAGCAAGTGCAACAAGCTGGTTCTTTACATCTTCAATGCGGTTCTCCTTGAGCCCAGTATCGATTCCGGTGGCGGTATCGTACACTTCCGTTATAGACAGGTTCCCTGTCACCCCCTTGAGTTTATGGACCATACGTGCAGCACTGTCTATATCACCTTCATCAATAAGGCGGGTCGATTCAACGGCTGCGTTACCGTAATCGAGTGAAAATCCCAACAATGCTTTGGTATAGGCCTCCTTATTTTGCCAGGTCTGTATCCCTTTTTCGATGTCGACACCATCAAGAGGTGGTAGTTCTAATTCAGACGGGGCGCTGACATCCTCTTGAATTTCTGCAACCATCTCGCCCACCCCTTCGGGGATCAAGGTTTCCATTGCCCTAAAAAGCTTGCCAAAATTAATGGGCTTGGCCACAACCGCATCCATCCCCCCTTCCAGGTATTTTTCTGTTTCTTCTCTCATTACGGCGGCCGTCATGGCAATGATCGGCACATGTCGCGCAGTGCTGCCTTCAATCGCGCGAATACGCTCGGTGGCTTCAGGTCCTCCCATCCTAGGCATTTGAATATCCATAAGGATGACATCGAATTCTCCCTGCTCAAAAGCCTCAACCGCTTCAATGCCATTCCAAGCCACGGTGACTTTATGACCCTGCTGCTCCAGGCGTATTTTGGCCAGATCCACATTCGCCTCTACGTCTTCAACTAACAATATCCTGAAACCACTCCGTACACTCGGCAAAACCTCTTTTCCCGGAACGATAAATAAACCGTCGTCATCCCGAATTTGATCGGTAGGGGTTAATTTAATTGTAAAATGAAATGTGCTCCCCTTGCCCTCCTCACTTTCTGCCCAGATCCGGCCGCCCATTAGCTCAACCAACTCCCGGGCGATAGTTGTGCCAAGCCCAGTACCTCCATATTGACGTGTTGTTGAAGTGTCAGCTTGAGCGAACGCTTCAAAGATCTGACTTAACCGGTCGGCTGGTATCCCCATTCCCGTATCCTCAACCATGAAATGAAGTTGATTTTTTTCCTCGACAGACATGACCCGCACGAATACACCACCTTCTTTGGTGAACTTGATAGCATTACTCACTAGATTCATCAGGATCTGTCTCAGTCTCAAGGGGTCACCAATAAATGCTCCCGATACAGACGGTTGGATGTCAAGTTGTAGATCAAGTCCCTTTTCATGCGCAGTTATAATCATTGTCGATTGAATTTCATGCATTAGCTGGGAAACACTGAAAGGATGCTGTTCGATGGTTAGTTTCCCGGTTTCCAATTTACTGATATCAAGGATATCGTTTATCACTCCCAAAAGGCTGCCAGCGGACCTTTGTGCAGTCGCAAGATGCTTCCAGTGCTGATCATTAAGTGAAGGATCTTCCAGCACCAGTTCCAGAAAACCAATCACTGCGTTCAAAGGGGTTCGTATCTCATGAGACATGTTGGCCAGAAAAGCGCTCTTGATCTGGCTAGCGACTTCAGCGGTTTCCTTTGCGGCCATAACCTCCATCTCGGTTTTCTTTCGCTGAGTGATGTCTCTCAGGAACACAATAAGCACACCGCCTCGGAGATCGGTGTACTGAGCACTGATCTCAACGTCGATGACGACTCCGTCCTTACGAATGTGACGGGTTTCGAAGCGGTCGTACCCCTGTTTTATAACCTTGTTGATCTGCTTGGCAACTTCATCGGGATCCTCTTTCGCCTCGAGTTCACTAATTCGCATCGTCAGTAGCTCATCGCGTGTGTAGCCGATCAACTGGCAGTAGGACTCGTTTACTTCAAGGAAGCGTCCTTGCGTGTCGGCAAGCCAATACCCATCCAGGGCAGTTTGCAGAATCAGTTGGTATTCTTCTTGGGACTGCTTGCGCTCCGTGATGTCATGGTGGAAACCGTATCCTTTTTTGGGCGTTCCCGCTTCATCAAGCTCGATGCGGTAACGGACATAAGCGTTCCGAATAATCCCATCCTTCCGGTTCACGCGGTATTCCAATTCATCTTCGATAGCTTCCTTCGTCGATAAGGCACGCTGGATATGTTGTTCAATGATAGCCCGGTCCTCTGGGTGGCAGAAACGTTCCAGATAGCGGTCGGCCTGGATCGTCTCACCGCCCTCTTCCTCAATCGACGTGCCCAGTAAATCCCATAACAAGTTGTCAAAGGTAAAGGTCATGGTGCGAAAATTAAGTTCAAAATATCCCAAATTAGAGATTTTCGCCGCTTCTAACAGCCGCTCCTCGTTCTTTCGAAGGGCAATTTCCATTTCCCGGCGTTCAGTAATATCTTCTTTAACGGCTACGTAATGTGTGATGTTACCTTGCTTATCTTTGACCGGCGCGATGGCCGCTGATTCCCAGTACAATTCCCCGTTCTTCTTGCAATTGCAGAACTCCCCGTGCCAAACGTTCCCGGCTACGATTGTTAACCACATTTCCTTGTAAAAATCCGGAGTGTGTGTGCCCGATTGGAGGATACGCGGATTCTGGCCGATGGCTTCTTCAGCAGTGTACCCGGTCAACTCGCTAAACTTCGGATTCACATACTGGATTGTTCCCTTCGTGTCGGTGATGACCACCGAAACCGGGCTTGCCTCAATGGCCCGGGAAAGCTTCCGCAGTTCAGAGTCGGCCTGATAACGCTCCGTAACATCACGAAAACTCCAAACACAACCGATAATCTGATCGCCCAGCCGCTGTGGCCTCGAATAGCGTTCCAAGACCCGACCATCGCGTAATATGAGTGTGGTGAAATCCTCTTTCTCCGGGTTGTGGATAAAATACTTGCCGCGCTCTAAAAAAGCCTCGGGATTTTCCAATTACGCCAGGGCCTTCTCCAACAATACGTTATTGTCATCTACGGTCTCAGCAAACTTGCGGTCGACACGCCAAATCTCCAAAAACTGTTCGTTGTATGTAGTTACATTCTGATGTAAGTCAACCACGAGAATGCCGTCTGAGGTGGAGTCGATGGTGGCATGCAGGCGGGACGTATGTTCTTCAATACTGCTGGCCATTGAATTAAAGACATTTGCCAGGGCGCCGACCTCATCCTCGGAAGTGAGGTCGATGCGATGTGAATAGTCTCCTTCTTTGATGGATTGCGCTTCCGCTTCCAGCACGCCAAGAGGCGAAATGATGCGTCGCCGCAACAGAAAGAAGACATAGATGGAAAAACCGATTGTAACGGCGACCAGTATCATGATACCGGAGATGATGGTTCGGTTGCGCTGGCGTACTAGGTTCAGTTCATTGGCGGTTCTCGATTCCAATAAGGAAAAGAACTGGTCGATCGGTTTCATAATCCTGGACTTGGCCTCGTGATACTCCTTTCCATGCATAAGCATGCGCGCCATCACCAAATCCGGCTCTGCCTTTTTGGTGAATCGGCCGTTGTCATCTTTATACAGTCCTTTGACTGCGTTCATGGCAACCTTTTCCAGATTGATAAGATCATCCGACTCTTTTTTTGCCTCTGACAGTTTTTCCTTTTCCTCCTCGGTTAGCCCGATTTTGATCATCCGATTCTCGATACTGTACACCTCACCGTCTTGATCCAGTTTCAAAACGCCTGCGGCCACATGGTCCCAATAGGAACGGGTGAACTTTTTAGGGTGGGCTTGCTTACCGTCTCTAATGGCAACTATTCTCCAGTAGTAATGCTCGTATTTCGGGTCTCCGGTTTCCACGTATGTTCGGGCAAACCGCGTTAAATCATCGGATGATTGTTTGAGTTCGAGGGCCAAATCTAGTGATTTGTCCCTCCGGACCTCAACGGCGCGTTGCTGTTCCTGGCCTTTCAACAGTATGATGACGAAGATCGCACTGAAGACGATCAGCATTGTAAAGACAAGGGAGATAAAAAGCAATGTATCTCGAATAGAGAGATGCCTGGGTCGCCCCCTTACCAGCCAAACAATGGTGATGATCACCGTTATACAGATAAAAATGAAGCCCAGAGTCTTAAACAGAAACGGAATTTCATCAAACTCGACCTGCCTTGGAAGGGCGGATTCTGCAGCCTTTGCCGCCGCGGGCACCCACTTCTCAAGAATGGCTTGTTTTTCACTCTTATCAATCGCTGATAGAGCTTTGTTGATGATGGACACAAGCTCGGGCCAGTCCTTGCGAACCCCCATGGCCTGGTTATGGCTTTGGAAAGGGGTGGAAGCGGCGACCTTGAGATTGTAAAGCCCGTGATGCTTCATCAGGTACGTGGCCTTGGCCAGATCGCCGACATAAGCATAGGCCTGGCCCGTGGATACCGCTTCCAGGGCGCTAAGGGAGTTGTCGGTCACCAACAGGTTTATGCCGGGGAATTCATCCTTCAGTTTTTTTTGCATTACGTACCCCCGCTCCACTGAGACGGTCTTCCCTTGCAGATCCTGAAAGCCGCTGATTGGATCAGCGTCATCACGGGAGATCACCACCCAAGGCAAAAAGAGGTAGTCGTCTGTAATAGCAATCATGGCCTCACGCTCCGGGGTTCGCTTCATGGTCAGGATCAGGTCATAGTGATCTTTCGCCCCTGTTAAATCCTCGACAGACTTCTTCCACCCGATGGTGTCGGGGACGAATTGGATCTGCAGGCCGGTTTGTACCGCGACCGCCTTGAGATAGTCCACGGCGATTCCGGACGGTTCCGGCTCTATGAACATAAAGGGTGGCCAGTAGCTGACCCTCGCCCGGACCGTGTGCCCTGATGCCAACCACGCCCTCTCTTCGGAGGTCAACTTGATGGTAATCGGTTCTCTTTGCTCGGCAGCCTGAATCTGGCTGATAGTAAAAGCAAAACAGAAAAAACTTATCGTAATTAGCACGTATTTACGCATACTCATAGTGGATACTCCGATAGTAATATATTACAAAATAATTGATTCACTATTGAAAAGAAAGCTTGATGACCATTTCTCAATATACTTCAGTTTGATTCCTTTTTGTGTGATCTGTTGATCTGGACCATCTTGTTGTTGATCTTTGATCTGGGGTCGGACCAAACCAACCTATTGATTTCTATTGAATACCATTCCAAAAATACGAGTTTTCATGGCTTAGAGTGCTATTTTTAGCAGCAAAATTGACACCGTAAGGGCTTGGGAAACTTCCCTCCTTGTATATCCCTGATCCAGTAAGCTCTGAGCTTTCTCAATAACCTCTGGGGTCAACGCCTTCCCTCCCCGACGTCGGAGAAAAAAGGCCTCGGCCCACCCTTTCGAAGCTTATTCACACAACGGATAACACTGCTCTTGGACACCCCGAATGTCCTTATGATATCAGCCTGACGACACGCTCCCGCTTCGACCATTTGTGCAGTAAATAGACTGAACATCCGATGATCTGTCTTGCCGTGGGAATAAATCGGGTAAGTGCCTAGAAAATAGGTCCAGCGCTCCTCCTCACGCCAGACACTCACAAGGCCGTTGATTTCGGTTGCACCAGGTGGGATTAGTGGTAATATCTGTTGCGGCATGACACCTTTCTCCTTTCATGTATTCGTGCTCAATATTCAAGGAAAAGGTGTCATCTTTATTTTCCGGTTGCAAGTCTTTATTCCTAAACAAAAAAGAAACCTCAACTACATGAAATCATAATGGTTATCCGAACATCTTATGTCCAAATCACTTCAGCCCAGATCAAGAGTCCTGAAATTGAATCGAATTTGGGATCGTATCTCTTTTTCCATTATCTTGAACTAGAACGTGGATGTGGTTGGATGTGACCATATAATCCCGTATTTCGCAAGCGTTTCTACGAACTGCGCGAGCGTACTGGCTACCTCGAGGATTTCCCTTCACTCAATCTGTGAAGGGATTTTGTCTCCGGAGCCGCAAGTAGCAGGGCTTCTCCAAATATACTTGCGAAATTCGGGATAATTCAATACACAGAGTCCATGCCTCTTTCTTGCCTCATATAACCATTCTATCCAACGTCGTCTGTCTCTGGCGAACTTCAGCAAGAACTCCTTTTTATGACACCTATGGGTAATTTACCCCGTTCAACGTTTACCAAGTGAAATGCGAAGCCTATTTCACAATGGCGAAGCCTGTTTAACTGGGGTGTGCCACAAGTAGCCGGGAATGTAATGGCGATTTGCCCTTGGCATTTGCCTAACTCCTTAAACGGTCAATTCCGATACCAAAATTGATGTTCTAAGCCAAAAATAGCTGCGTAAAAATAGTCAATGTTTTGTCTTTTCAGCACGTTCGCTTGGTCCGACCCCTTGCAACTTGCAATATTATCTGAAATAGGAGCGCACTAATTGTGGCGCTTCCATCAATCGAAAGCTCTTCACATTGAGAAG
>CAZTAS010000258.1:0-8387 GCA_964611635.1 uncultured Thermodesulfobacteriota bacterium | reverse complement strand
TCATCACAATAATGGTTACTTGCTTTTTTATAGATAAAATTTGAACTTTCTTTTTTTCTTGTAATATTAAAAGGATATCATAGAAATGAAAGGCTTCCTAGATGTCTATCAGTATTTTCTCTATAGCATCTTCTCAATATAGGACTGAGCATCTTCGAGATCGATCCGTGAAGACCCTTCGATCTTCTAGTGCGGTTCTCATCACATGTTTCTGAGGGAAATGGTCCAGAGGATCTTAAGAAAATGCTCTCCATCGGATTCAATAATGTTTTCCTATGCTTGAGCGAAAATTAATTTAATTCTTGATCAAATTAATTCAGATATCCATTTTTATGAAGAACCCAATGTAAAGGCAGTTGTTAAGCATGGAGGGAAAATTCGGAGTCGACGGCTCTTAAATCAAAATATTCTGAGCTTATTTTATAACTAAAGTTTCGCAGTTAAAATTGCAATTAAATATGATCTTAAGTTGTTGAAAACAATGATTTTATGACTGAAGAGCAAGTCCCAGTTTAGTATGCTTGAAATGTCTAATTAATTATAATTACACAAAATAATGTGGGGCAGGCTGGAAAGCCTGCCCCACATTAGATCATTGTTTGAGTCAAATAGTAAGTCTTGGTGTCCATTTTAGAATCTTTCTCATGTTCTCATGTGCTTCGCACACACTACCCAGTGATTATTTCAAGTCAATTACTTTTGCTCTAAATGGAACCACACGAATTCTTGGATATTATTGATATTTAAGAAAATATATTATAAATTAACTAACAAAAGTTACTGCGAAACTTTAATTATAAAAAGATTAAAAGGCGAGGGTTCGGTCAACGCTCTATTCCACCCCTGGTTTTCCAGAAGTAATAAATCCAAGCTCCGTATTCCGACAAGACCCAGCAAATCTCCCGACCTTCCTTCCACCAGGAATCCGGTGAATACGGATCTTTGCGGGCTGCCACGGTACAAATCGTAAATCGGTTTGGGTAGACGTGCTCTCAGATATGGTGTGCGCGTCTGGTATGATACTTACTAGTTGTTAAGATGATGCTGGATACGCCTGCCTCAATGAGCGCTTTTCCTGCCGCCTTCGCCTCGCTGACGGTGTCATAAGCGTTTTCCGCACTGATTACCATTACACGGTCTCTCGGTACACCAAGTAACTGCAGCGTGCGGAGAGCATCTTCATGCCATGGACAGCATCTCCGGAAACCCATCCCTTCGAGATTTGTTAAAACTTTGGATTTACGATTTCCATTAATTACCACCTTGTCTGCTAATCCTTCTTGGAATATTGTTGCCGCCTCTATCAGGTGCGGGCAGTGTTCAATTCCGGTATAAAGCACAACCACAGCATCCGAGTGCACGGGCTTTTCAGTCTGAATCAGGATCTCACCCACCAAAGTCAGAATCCTTTTGGGAAAAAATACAACAATAAGGCCGCGATCATCATAACAGCGCAAATAAGGACTAGCTTCCGCCATTTAGCTGCATCCATTCCTTCCCTCTGACTTCATGAAAAAAGTCCTGATTAGATGTATATTAAACCCGGATTTTGCAGTATAAGATCAAAAAAACACAGAAAACACATTATTCCTTGATATAGACGCGGAATATGGGCACGCACTTTTTCATTGCGTGACACGGGCTTCCAGCCCTTGGACAAGTATGGGCAAGATGCCCATGCCACAATAAATGTCCATGATGCGTTGAGGGTGTTTTAGTTAATCAACTGCAATTATTTAGCAGTTACATCTCCTCTCAGAACGCGCACTTCAATAGCCCCGAGAGCGTTCGATATCCTACCATATTTCCCTCTATGTGCTCATCGAAAATTTCAGGTAACGCACGAGCCAGGCGCACCCCAGGGTCAGCCCGCCTACCAAGGCAAACCCCACACCGAAGAGGCCCGCTTCTCCCAGGATGCCGATTCCTGAAGGAATGGCCCCAGTCCCCAGCAAAAGGGCGGCGGGAAGCGTAAGGGATACGGCAACGTTTCGGGTATTGTGAGATCCTATCCGGGAGAGTGCCGCAAAACCAGCAGGGAAGAAGCATGCGGCCAACATGGGATGCAGGAAAACGATGAGCATGATCAATGATCCTTGGGCCGCACCGAGCAGCACAGTCAAGGTCCCGGTGGCCAGAAAAACATATCTCAAGGTTCTGCCTGGACCGAGGCGATCCGTCACCCACCCGGCTAGCATGACAACGCCAGGTCCAGAGATTCGGGAGAGCGCCACCAGGGTGTTTGCCCAGCTCCGCTCCATTTCAAAATCGGATACCAGGTACAGGGGGAGCATAGTGTACACCCCCAAGCTGGCACCTATTCCAAAAGTGAACAGGGCAATCATTATCCACAGGGCGGGTTCTGCCAGAAAGCTCCTGAGAGTGCCGGGACTCGGAGCTTCTCCGAAGAACTTCCCGCCCCTCCCGAAGCGGGCGAAGGCCGCTCCGACAAGTATAGAGGCTCCACCGAGCAGTGCCAGAACCCCCTGCCAAGAATAAAATCTCAGAAGAGCCTCGGCCAGAAGCGGGGCCGCCACAAAGCCCAGAGTGGGGGCCAGTTCGTGGATGGCCACGGCCTTCCCCCAGTCTCTTGAGCTCACCAGAGTAGTGAGGGTCGCCACGCCCGAAGGAAGATATAGGCCGGCTGCCATCCCCAGTATCAGCAGCCCCAGGCGGATCCCACCCAGTGTATGGGTCAGGGAAATACCCAGTAGTGCCACGCCAACAGCCGTGGAGGAGAGAATGATCGTTCCCCTGTGTGTTAGCCTGGAAGAGAAGAAGCCAGAGCACAAGATCATGGGGCATAATCCTAATGAAATCATCAGAAAGAGGGAGCCCGCATCCCCGTGGCCCATACCCATATCCTTCTCTATGGTGGGCAGCAAGGGCGCTAAGATGATTCTGGCGAGGAAGTTTAATAGGAAGATCCCCGTCAAAAAGAGCAGGGATCCTATTTGTGAACGAAAGGGGGATGAACTCCTATTGTTTCTCCTGCCACAGCTGTCCCGAACCGAAATTCTAGTCACCTGCCTAAACTCGCTCCACAATCATTAACTGCCAGGACCGATTATTGAACAGCGTAAAGCCGTTAGCTAACAGCCGAGATTCCATTCTTCTTCTAAAGCAGAATATTGCATAATTCAGTCAAGAAATTGGATAACCTCCGGGGGGATGAGAAAAAACTCTCCATTTCCCCAAAAATTTAGTCATCCCCAGCACTATTTTATCTCCTTTGTCTAAATTTTGGTCTGTTATACTTACCCATAACAATAAAGTGAACTTTGGAACAAATTAGTATTTTTCCGGAAAACGTCAAGCCGGCGCTCATGTGAAGCCTTCATCAGAAAAGGCCGTGAAGATCACTGATGTATGCGAAAGCGGAAGTGTGCCCAATCAGAAGTTCATAAGCCGCTCATTGCAAATAGCTCTTACTTATTGTTGACGAGGAGGACCTGGCTTGTGCCGGGCAAATCAGGATCCTCAATGCCACCTTTCTAATAGCCAGTTGCTATAAGCTCATCAGCCCGGCCCCGGCTTGCTAAACGAGAGTGAAATCTGTTGCAATATATGAGAAGTTTTTCGAACTCCCGAAGGGTGTTGACGAGCGGTAGCGGGAGTTGATTTGTATAATGTTTCAAGGGACTTCAAGTATTACCTGTTTTTTGAGTGCGCATCGATTACTCGAAGCAGGCTTTTTTCAGCCGCATCCACAAATCCTTCCAGCGTGGGTGTGCGCTGGTGGTCGAAGGCAATGGCCGTCAGGCAGAACTCCACGCTAGCCGGAATGCCCTCCAAAGTGAACCGCTGATGTTTCAAACCTGTTCGTATCCTCTCCAGTACAACCTGGGCCCCGTGCAGCGGGGTCATGGGGAAAAGCAGAAAAATTCGATTTTCTCCCAGTGTACCCACCACGTCCACCTGGCGGATGGACTTACGAAGGATTTGCAGAACACCATTGCGTATCTCGGGACTGTCGAGATCAATATCCAGAGTGATGGTTCGCTGGAACTCGATTTCACGTATGCTGATCAGGATGGCCGAGAACGGGCAGGGATACCGCATAGCCCTCTGAATTTCCCAATTAAGCATAAAGAGGGTCATCCGGCGATTGAAGGTATGGCTGGGAAGATCACCCCATTGCTTGCGTTTTTGCCGCTCCTCGAGCCGGGAGAATAGTTCCTTGTAAATGTGGTCGAAGAGCGATTCGCTCATTCCCTGCCTTTGAAGACTTTCCCGGATAGGAGCTAGTATATCCTCCAGTTCCCGCTCGTGCTCCAACGTATTTTCGAGAACGCGGATGATCTCGGTCGCATCCATCAGCTTTTCATCTCCGGAAAGCTGATGGAGTACCCAGCTTGATTTCAGCCGTCCAAGGGTTGCCTCAATCCGCTCACTTAGTTGCTTGTCTACCGAGGATACCAGTTCCTCTTTTAGAGGTTGGGAGTGTAGTTGTTCCACCAGCTCCTTCTGAATGCGAGAGACTAACTGATGGAGATGCTTTCCCCCCTCGATTCCTTTGGATTTGGCGCTCTCCAAGGCCATGTGGCTGCCCACCTTCTCCACGTAATCCACCAGCAGGTCGGTGAGCAGTTTTTCATCGCCGGTCAAACCGGCATTACGAATCTCCGCGGCCAGCACGATGAGCTCGGCGGCGCTTTTCGGGTCCTCCTTAATGTGGAGAATCAACTCATCGATGGCAACCCCCACTTCCTCAGCGGCCTCCTGAAGCACCTGCACAAGCCCTTCGTCCTGAAGTTCCCGGGCCAACTCCTTGATTAACTTAAGGAAATCGGATAACGGCATGCCGTCGGCCAGAAGGGCTCTCTTTAGTTCGGGCAATATGAGCCTCAGCTCCCTCACGTCGGGCAACATTCGCCGCAAGATCTGGGCCAGCCGACGGATGGATATCTGCCCCTGGTTATACTCCTCCCGGATCAGGCGTATGATCACCTGGTGGGTCAGGGCGTTTGCCTCATCCCGGATGAGGCCCTCTTCCTGATACACAACGCCCATGACCTTCTGGCTTTCGATGGTCTCCAGCAGTTCCGCCCGCATCTTGAAGACGGCCTGCAACATGCTTTCCAGGTTGGCAAAACCAACGCCAAGCGGGGTTGATTTGATTTCATTCCCCAACTGGCGTAGCTTCTCCGCCACCATGACTCCCGGTCGCAGGCCCCGCTCATTCGGTATTTCCTGGGAGCCTGCCTCCACCAAATTTCGTCCGAAGCTGACGGGATCCTCCAGAAGCTTTTGAAGGGAAAGGCTTCGTTCCAGTTCGTCCAGTGCCACTTTGGCCATCAATGATTCTTTGAAGGCCTGATCTCCCTCCAGAACCTGCTGCAGCTTTTGTATAGGAATTCGGTCGGTGTTGCTACGGCCCGGGAAAGTCTCTACGGCGGCGACCACCTCTTCATCAGTGGTCATCTTCTTGTAGATGACATAATTCAGGCGGATGGATTCCACACCATGTCGAGCAAGACCAGTTTTCATAAGCTCTACAGTGGGGTACGTCCTCAGATCGCAAAACACTACCAGAAAGGGCAGTAGCTCATCTTGCTTCAGCCCCTCACTGAAAGAAATGGATTGGACACCCGATTTTTTGAAATGGTTGACACTCTTGCGCAAGTTAACCCTTTTGTCTATACACCATTCTTCGAGGTACAACGAGTCCCTTTCAAGCATTATGGTCAGGGGTGAAACATTGGCCAGACCTTCTTTCAGCGAGTTGTAAAAGGCTGGAATCCCCGCGGCGATGGATGGGTGGGAGCCGTGGTAAATAGTCGCCTGGTTGAAAAGAACGTTGAAGTGACGCGCGATCTTCTCGGAAAGCTGTTGAGATATTCTTGATGTGCCCTGACGGCCTGTGCTGGATTTGCTCATTATCGCCTCATTACCTTGCGCCCTAGTTGAGGTGCAAAATCGGCTTGATTAATTCCGAAATGGTAAGAATATAGCCAATTTTTTATCTCACCCCAAGTTGGTATCGCACCTATTCTAGTTTTTCATGACACTGGTACGGAAATTCTTCAGTGCTTCTAAGAAGTCCTGCCCCGTTGAGAATCGATCGTCCGGATTAGCCATCACTGAGTGGAGTATGATCTTTTCCAATTCAGGATGAATGTGCGGGTTTATCTCCGAGGGTCGCTGCACAAAAATACTTTCTGGGTCTCCGGCTTTCCGGCGAATGAGGTCTATGATTTTTTCCTCTTGAAGGGGCAACCTCCCAGCCGCCATCTCGAACAGCATGCATCCGACGGCATAAATATCTGCTCTGCCGTCCAGCTCTTCTCCCCTGGCCTGCTCGGGTGCCATGTAGAAGGGAGTCCCCACTATCACCCCCTGGTTGAGTTCCTCTCCCCTGGTTACTTTGGCAATGCCGAAATCAGAGATCATGGCCCTTCGGGTGCGATCCTCCACCAGGATGTTGGCCGGTTTGATATCTCTGTGAACAATCCCCTCTTCATGCGCATAATCCAGGGCATCGAGAACCTGGATGATCAGGCGGAGAGTCTCCTCAAGCGGGATAAATCGACGATACGGCACAACATGCTTCCGGGCCTTATCCAGCATATCAGATAAGGCCATACCCTGGACCAGTTGCATGGTTAGAAAGTAAAAATCCTTGGTCTCCCCCACTTCATATACGGGAATGATGTTGGGGTGATTGAGGATAGCTGTGGTTTCGGCCTCTTGCTGGAAAAGCCTGGCCGATATTAGGTCCTTTACGACGATCTTGGGAAGAATCTTAACCGCAACAGGCCTCTTCAATGATCGCTGATAGGCCACATAGACAATCCCCATCGATCCTCTGCCCAGCTCCTTGACTATGGTGCACGTTCCCACGGAGCGGCCCAGAAAAATATCCGGCTCAAGGGACTGGATGGATTCAACTTTCCCAGCGCCCTGAGCTCCTTTCATGTTATTGAATGTGAGGGTTTTCCAATCCTTTGCCATGCGTCATTCTTTAGAGATCATGCAGATGATGAATAATAAAGCGAAAAACCGAACCGCAGCAACCACCCGCCAGCATATCCGTGTTTAATATAGCAAGTAAACTTTATATCTAAAGTTAACCAAAATGTCAAATAATGTCAATTAATGTATGATTGAGCCTTCGTATTTTTTTTCGAAAAATCGGGAAGGACAATATTATCTACCTCAGGATTGTCCATATCTTCTCCCGGACGGCGGGAAGCTTTTTGCTCCGTGCTGCTGGTTACCAACGACCCCGGCTTGCAGTGTGCAACCTTTTTATAGGCCGACAGGCTATTACAGGATACGAACTGGATTTTTTTTAGAAATAAAAAAATATTGACACTAATGTAGATATATATTATAATTGATATTAATAAAAGCAATTTTTTATTCTTCTGACTTAAGGATTCGGCGAATCGAAAATAAAGCATTGATACTATGCGCGCTTTTTAAGAGTATTTTACATAGGTGCAAAACATAGAGGAGGTAATAGATTTGGAGGAAAGATTCACCACAGCGGAAGTGGCCAGGATTTGCGGGGTGAACGTGACGACGATTCGCCGATGGATTGATGCCGGGAATCTCAAGGCTATAAAAACACCCGGCAAACATAGCCGGATCTTGAAAAAAGATTTAATTGATTTTCTCAATCTCTATAATTTCCCGATCCCGATTTTTCTCCAGGAAAAGCTGAATTTTGTCATCATCGCGAAAGACCCAAAAGCTCTGAGCTCCCTGGAAGAAGAGTGTAAAAAGCAATTCCCCGGCCACCAGGTTCACCTTTGCTCCAGCGGATATGATGGCCTGATTCTTCTGGGGCAACTCTATCCAGAGATTGTCATCATTGACGTAATGCTGCCGGACATTGATGTGGTGGAGATGTGTAGAGCCATCGACCGAAGTTTTCATGACCAACCCGTCAATATAATCGCCTTTTTCCCCTCGCCCTCCAGCCGAATACAGGAGGAAATGGCATCGGCAAACGTTCGGTCTTTCCTTTTCTGGCCCATCACTGCTGAGGCTTTTCGAAAAGTTACAATGATATCATGAAAGCACATCCAATTTAACCTGGGACCTCCTGTAGAAAGCTCTCCAGGGAGGCGGTTGGATTGCGAGTCTGTGTCTGAAGGTCATGGCAGTGCCATTATCAATCACCCTCAATGACCAGAGAGTCAACCGATTTTGGATCAAGCGGCTCATCGAGGTTAAGATACGCTGTCTCCTCGCTGAGATCCTGCAAGCATCGGCCAACAAATCGCTCTATCACGTGTATTCCTTGATCGGTGGCTGCTTTCCAGTGCTCTCTCAGCCAGGCGGCAAAACCCTGGGCTAAGTCTTCAGAGAAACGCCGGGGCGTCCCGGTCGCTTCGCCCTTCACCATCACTTTGCGTAAAAAACGCAAAGCCTCTTCC
>CAZTAS010000257.1:0-8409 GCA_964611635.1 uncultured Thermodesulfobacteriota bacterium | reverse complement strand
ATAGAGCCTTCCACCCAGGATCTGGACTCAATGACCTCAAGAAATTTTGCCACCAGTGTTTCTGGATGAACTCTTCGTTCACTCTATAAACAAAAAATCACAAGGGGGGTATGATCTTATTCCGCATCCCTAATTTTCACTAGAGTTGTCCTAAAAAATCCAAGTGAAAGGGGTCGGAAACCAATAAAAATGGGTTTGGGTTTAGCCCAAAAACTATATAAAATTGAAGCATCTTGTAAAAATGGATTAAAGGCAAGGCATTTCAAAGCATAAAAAGATAGAACCAATGCTATGATTCTTTCCCCTGTTCTTATACCCTGCTACTAATTTCATTGAGATGATTTTTTAGCTCAATCATTATTTATTTGGTGATACCAGGAAAAAAAGATTTATATAACACATGCAACAGAACTGAAATTACTAATAACTACTACCCAGGTTACTAATATTTCCACATTTGTAGTGCTCACCTTCTATAATGTAACTGTGGATGTAGTAGTTTTTGGGGAAAAGATAAAAGGCCATATTGGCTCTCCGGTTATCAACAGCTAATAAGCCATTCTAAAAGAAAAATGATATATTGCCCCATGAGGTCGCGGATTTAACTACATTAGGAACTTTTCATTATTGCTACCTTATGGTTATATTCAGGAAACAATAATACTTCGAGTTAAAACTAAGGGGCCTTCGCGAAAGAACACTAAGTTTAAGACTAAAGCACCTAAGACGCCTCAAGAACTTAGGCAAGGAAAACAGCATTAAATGCTCTCCCTGCCTTTGCTTTCTTTGCCATTGGATACCTACTAAAAATTTTCTTGATAACTGGCAGCTTACGGGATTGCAAAAAGAAGGGCAAAAGTGGTATTAATAATATTTACAGCCAAAATTATACTTATAAATAAATCTTAAGGCTGCATTCATGTTTATGCCTCTCTAGATGATCATTAGAAGGCACTTCCCACAACCGATGCTCATTGAAAGAATCTTCAAGAGGGGCGTATCAATAATTTTAAAAACGCTTAATCCATGACCTCAAGCATCTATTATCCTTGAAAGATCCAATTCATTTTCCAATTGCTAAGCGTCCCCAATTTGGCCATTCTTTTTCTGGCTTCTTCGTGTCCAGAAAGCAAATAGGGGCAGAGGCTAGTATGTTATAGTCCAAATCTGTTATAAGAATGGCATAAGCCCCTTGCTTTATAAGCTTCTTTGCAACAAACCGGCCATAGCTCCATACTGTAACCCAAGAACCGACATCATTGGCTACAGGCTCAGGATCGAGAGCATAACTTATATCGGCGGTGGCTCCATCTGGTGTCTTAAATAGCAGCGTTATTTTCTGCCCCGGATTGTATCCAGAACCCATAAAAATGACCTTACCCTTTTTGTCTAGTGGGACGACGGAAGGCTTTGCCATAACATTGATGATGGAGCCCTTTCCTTCAGGTGAGCCAATGGCATTGTGACTTCCTAAGGCGAGCACGCCAAGAAAAAGCAGTATTATCAATAATACATTGATTTTTTTCATCAGATACCTCCTCTTTGGGATATCTCGTTACTACCTATTTACTTACCAAACTCGACGCCCAATTTTTTAGCACTATATTCCCACTTCTTTAGCCAATCCCTTCCTTCTAAATTAAGCTGAGCTGATTTGCCCCCTAAATAAGCTGGTTATTTATCACCCCCCTAATTCTATGCCACTTCAATAAATCTGATATTAGATGGCTAACCAAATAAATTTCACCAGTAGCCTCTAAACTTCTTGCATTATTTTCCTGATATAATCGTAGAAAATAAATGTTATCCAATTTCCCTGCTTGCGATCTCTGCCAATTCCCCATCAGTTACGAGTCTGGCTTCTTTTTCCGAAAGATCTCTAACCTTTTCAGTTATGCTTTGAACCATGTTATCATCCAGGTTACTGAACCCTTGCTCATTGAGCTTATCTCGCACAAGGAGATGATGAGTTAGCCTTCCTAACGGTAATCGCCGCTGATTACCCACCGCCTCTGCTCGAACAGGCTCATAAGTGAACCAAGCCTGGCGAACGCCCCACTGGTGGGCCCCCAGCGTATGGGTAAATGCTGACTCGCCAACCAGTGGCTTGGCGGGCGGGACAGGAATCCCGCTCAGTTCGGCAACTTTTCGAGATAGAGGCATCAGTTTCTTAATGTTTACCCCCAGATCAACCCCATAAACATAAGTTAGGACTGCCGCAAACTCATCAAGAGAAGTGTTCCCTGCCCTCTCCCCAAGACCATTTACGGTGACATCCACCAAGGATGCTCCTGCTTCAACTCCCGAGATCGTATTAGCCATCGCTAATCCCAGGTCGTTGTGGCAATGTATCCCAATAGTGACATCGACTGCCTGTCGGAGTTGACGGATTAGGTACCTCATCCCTGTGGGCCCCATAGCTCCAGCCGTGTCGGAAACGCCTATCATTGATGCACCGGCAGATACAGCCTTGCGAAAGACATCCACAAGTATTTCCAAAGGTGTACGTGTTGTGTCAGTAGAATTAAATTGAACGATCAGCCCCTTTTTCGTAGCATATTCCGTCGCTTCCAGGAAACGATCGATAGCTTTCTCTAATGAAATATTTTTAGTGAGCAGGCTGACAGGGGATAGTGAATATGCTAAAGACACCCAGTGAACGCCAGCGTCCACGGCACGGTCGATTTGCTCTCGCCATTCAGACAAAAAGACAAGACAGATTCCTCCCACTTTGGTCTTCAGTCCAAGTTTGGCGATTTGTCGAATCATTCGGTTCTCCGACTCCGAGAGCCCAGGGTAACCCACCTGAATATAATGAACGCCGACCTCGTCAAGCATGCAGGCAATCTCGATCTTATCTTCTAAACTAAAACCGCTCATTGCCGCCTGCTCGCCCTCGCGCAAAGTTTGGTCTTTAATAAAAATCTTCACCGGCAGCTCATAGCCCTGGCGAGCTTCTTTCATTAAATTATAATGGCTAACACAAGAATCATCTTCCAACATGGGGTAAAGCTTCTGGTGATTCATGCTCACCTCCTGAAATTTATTATAGAATGTAATCTATTAAAGCTTGTGCTTCAGTCTTTTTTCCTTTCACTTTCTAAAATTTCCAGTAATGACATTCCTCGAACCATAATTTAAGCAAGACCAGCCTTAAGAACTTGAAAATGATGTGATTCACTAACACGGCAATACTGGTTCAAAAAAGCAAGATTAACAATAATCCTTAGTTTCTAAATTCTCTTGTTGTCCAACTTCTTAGAGAATTTTTTGATCACGATTCTGGCAAGTTGATATACTAATATTTCTGCTGCTAGGGATAATTGTAAGATTAGGAAAAATTTTATTCTTTTCTTATCAAACCTTTTGCCATATTAAAGCAGAAGCTGAAAAATGGAGAAAAGAGGATAACCAATCCCAAAAGCAGTAATATGGCAGAGATTGGTCCCTCGAAAAATATGGAAAAGCTACCATGAGACATCATCAGAGATTGGCGCAGGCTATTCTCTGTGCGGGATCCCAGTACTAATCCCAGCACAAGGGGCGCCATGGGATAGTCCAATTTTCGGGCAAAGTAACCAATTCCTCCAAACAACAGCATCACCCATGCTTCAAAGAAACTAAAGTTGTGGACATAGACACCAGTAATGCATAAGACAGTGATTGCCGATACCAGATAAGGTCGAACTATTTTTAATAGTGTAACAAACAGGGGAATGAACCCTACATTTAAGATAAAAAGTCCGATATTACCTAAAAAGAGGCCTGCGATGATATAAAAGATAAATTCGGGATTCTGTTGAAAGAGAAGAGGCCCAGGCCGTATACCCCAAATCATCAAGCCCCCCAGTAAGATGGCGGTCCCTCCGGAGCCTGGCACTCCCAGTGTCAACAAGGGGATAAAGGCTCCACCCTCCGATGCGTTGTTGGATGCCTCCGGGCCAGCAAGGCCTTCTACCATGCCGGTGCCGAACTTATCGCGATACTTTGATACCTTTTTCTCGAGGGCATAGGAAATAAAAGTGGCAGGCGTGCTGCCGGCACCTGGAAGGATCCCGACTAAAAATCCTACCAAAGATCCTCTGACCATTGGCCATTTAGATCTAAAAAACTCTTCTATGGAAGGATATAAATTCAGAAAAGAAAATTTACTCTTAATAAACTGGACTTGGATACCTTTTTCCATTAGGAATAGTGTCTCGCTAACAGCGAAAGCGCCCAAAGCAACAGAGATTAGACCAATTCCATCAACCAATCCCAAGATGCCATAGGTTATACGTATCGCACCTGAGACATAATCGTGTCCCACCGTGGAGCAGAGCAAACCCAAGGACGCCATAGCAATTCCTTTGGACTGGGATTTACCGGATAAAATCCCTATACAGGAAAGGGCAAACACCATCAACCCGAAGTATTCCGGCGGACCAAATCGGATGGCAAGATCGGACACCGGGACGGCAAAGAGCATCAGACCGGTCAATCCCACCATGCCTCCTACGAAAGACGATATCGCTGATATCCCCATGGCTGGCCCTGCCCTTCCTTTTTTAGCCATAGGATACCCTTCAAAACAGGTTACGATTGCAGGATTGTCTCCTGGAATGTTAGCCAAAATAGAGGTGATCCTACCCCCATATAGACATCCCTGGTATATATTTATAAGGAAAACTATGCCCAGGATTGGATCGAGGCCAAAGGTCATGGGAATGAAAAGTGCAAGGCTTGTTGTGGGACCCAGACCAGGCAGAGCGCCAGTAATAGTGCCAACAAAACCACCAAGGAGAACATACAGTATCTTTCCACTAAAAACTAAATTGATTGTGGCACTATATACGTTAAATAGTAGGTCCATGGGGATAACTCCTGACGCATTAGTTATTCAAAAATGCCCCTTGGCAATCTAACACCTAGACCAAGTTCAAATAAGCAGTAAATTGCAATCATGGCGATAAAAGCGGTTGCTAGAGAAAACGCCCACTTTCTTTTTTCAAATAATATTTCCAATGTAAAGACGAGCACAAATTGGGCACCAAGCCATCCAGCATAAGGAATGATCAACAAGATGCCGCCGATTAGTACTAAGAACATAAACAGCTTCAGGATCACTCGAGCTTGTGGAAGGGCCATTTCGGAGGAGCCTTCTTCGTCATGGATAATAGTTCGTGCCAGTGGTATGGCGCTGCAAATGAATAAGAGGATGGAAATCCATTGGGGTAAGAAGGCGGGTCCCGTAATGAGACCCGACTTTGTCTTCGGCAGGCTTAAGGTTTGCCAGTAAGCGCTAACAGCCAGCACCATGAGAAAAAGGCTGAAAAGCCGTTCTGCCCATTTCTTTTTCATTGTATTCTTGCTCTTTGTTATTGCTCGCATAACCTAAAAAAAAGCTTCTGCAAATAAAGCTTCCTGTGGAGCTGTAACTAGGTGGGTGGCAGGCATATTTATATGGCCCAGCAAATTTAAACAATGCCCATATGACAAGACCTGAATGGAATTGAGATCCTTGGAAAAAACTTGGTCATTTGAGACAAAAATCACGCTAAAAGCTTTATTATAATTTCCATCACACTGGGTCTTGATCATTTGACAGAAGGATCATATGGTAAAAAACTCGCTTCCTTACTCCGCAACTAATTATAAAAATTTTCCTTCTCTGAGTTAAATAGTCTATTTGATAAGCCCCAGTGCTTTAAAGATTTCTACATATTCTTCGGTTGCTTCTTTGATTCCCTTTGAAAATGCCTCACCATCACGAAATTGGCGTTGAAGTTGTAGTTTATCGATAAATCCCTTCTGCCATTGGGGAGAAGCGTCCAGCTTTCTGAAGGCGTCCTCAAGAAACTTTCTTGCCTCTTCTGGCATATCCCCAGGTGCCATAATTCCCCGCATTGTACCGGAAAGCACATCCATTCCGCATTCTCTCAGGGTACGTAAATCAGAAAAATATTTACTCCGCTCTTCGGCAGCAATTGCCAGCGGCTTAAACTTCCCTGACATTATTTGGGAATAGGTCTCACTCACTTGGCCCGAGAGTACGTCTATATGCTTTCCTAAAAGAGCCGTTGTAACCTCGCCTCCGCTCTGAAACGGAATGAAATTAAACTTCGCGCCTGTCGCTTTCTCGATCATCATACTGATGCGGCGACCGGGTCCGGTTGCACCTGTTCCTCCAAATCGAATCTCTCCCGGATTTTTTTTAGCAGCTTCTATGAGCGATTCTATAGTATTGTATTCATAATCACCCCTAACTGTCACCAAGTTGGGATCAAACGCCAGCTGACAAATCACAGTAAGTTCTTTGTAAGAAAACTTTGTCAGTTTTTGAATGGGGAGGCTAACAGTCGATGCGGAAGCAACCATCAGGCGGTATGGATTTCCTCGCTGTGATCCTAAATAATCCGTACCCACAGCGCCGCCTCCGCCTGGCATGTTTTTAATGATGATCGGCTGCTTTATAATCTTTTCTTTCCCCATTATGGAAGCTATACTCCGAGCAAAGATGTCGGACCCTCCACCAGGTGAATATGGTACAATAATTAAGATAGGTTTAGTGGGATAAGCAGCATATGCATTAGGAAGGGGAAAAAATGAGAAAATTATGCCACAGCAAACCGTTAAGCACAGACCCCATTTAGCCTTTTCTTTCAAAATCATGAGAATTTCCTCCATTCATATGTTAATATGTTTTAGAAATTTGAAAAAGGGAACCGTAGTTAACATCATTCTTATGGTTCAGAATCAAATAAGAATGGCTTTTAGTTGAGAAGATAAGAATTGAGGTAGGTCAGCCCCACTTTTAAGAACCTATTTTAAATCACCTCCTTTTAGTAAACTCATTAGAATACTAACAAATTACTATCCCCTTGCATATTTCATCCTTATATCATTAAGAAAATTATAATGTCAAGTAAAAAATCCCAATTATAATGGGAAACGGAACAAACATGGTATCCCCCTGGTAAGGATAAAGGTTATGGGTAAGGAGGGGTGGAAGGAAGTACAGCGATGGGTGCAGACGTAGGAAGAGAGGATTTGCTCTCGAGCAAATCCTGTTATGAGCCTTTACAGCCGAAGCGCAGTGCTTGTCAAGGGCGGCCGAAGGCCGTCTGGCCCGCAGGGCCAGATCGAAGACCCTTGAGAAGTAAACGCAGCGAAGGCTATTTCCACCCTCAGAGCATGAGCACATGGTCCTCGTCAGGCATGATACAATGCCTTCCCACTCCAAAGGAGAGGAACCATGTGCCCATATGTATATTACGACATTATGAGAAAAAGTAAAGACCCGAGACACTATCGCCTTCAGATGGCTCTTTGCGCAAAAGAGCGCGGCATCAAGCCCACCGCTGCCCTCTTCCAAACCACCACCAAGACGGTGCGCAAGTGGACGCGGCGCTGGCAGGAACAGGGATGGGAGGGGCTGTGCGATCAGAGCCGTGCGCCTAAACAGCCATGCCGAAGGATCACACAAGGGCAGCGCACGCATGCAATCGAGCTCAAAAAGGAACTCCCTTCCTGGGGTGCTGCCCGCATCAAAAGAGACTATGAGCTGGAGCTCTCAGAGAAAGCCCTGCGTCGCATCTGGAAACAAGAGGGATTGCTCAAACGCAAACGCAAAAAACATCGAACCAAACAAGATCTGCGGGCCGTAAAAGCCACCTGGAGACTGTTTGAGCAGGTGGAGCTGGATACCAAAACCTGGAGGACATCCCCGAGCTGTGGCCTCAGATCCGCCGCTTCGGGCTCCCTAAAGTCCAGTATACTTTCCGGGAAGTAGTCAGCGGCCTCCAGTTCATCGCCTACGCCCAAGAGCGGTCCCTGACCCTGACTACCCTCTTCGCCTCCCTTGTCCTCAAGCACCTGGAATCCTGCGGTGCAGGGCTTTCCCCCGGTAGGTGGCAGACGGACAACGGCAGCGAATTCATCGGCAGATGGAATGCGCGAAAAGATTCAGCCTTCACCCGTCTCATCCAAGGCGTCCAAGGCCTGGAACATCACACCATCCCACCCCTTGCCCATACCTGGCAGGCCGACATCGAAACCGTTCACGGCCTCATCGAGGACGAATTCTACGAGGTATAGCGCTTCTGCTCGCCAACAGATTTCCTTCACAAGGCCGCCGCCTACTGCCTGTGGTTTGATGTAGCCAGAAAAAATTCATACAAAAATCATCAAACGCCCTGGCACATCATCCACCAACGTGATCCCGTTGTCTCACCAGAAATCGTCAATTTGCCACCAGTATTTCTGGATGAACTCTTCGTTCACTCTATAGACAAAAAATCACAAGGGGGGTATGATCTTATTCCGCATCCCTTTATTTCAGAATTTGCTGATTTAATAGGATAATCCTAAAAATTAAGGTTCATCCGGAATTTGCGTGCTTTAGATCTTGAAAATTTGTGGACAATCAGG
>CAZTAS010000256.1:0-8436 GCA_964611635.1 uncultured Thermodesulfobacteriota bacterium | reverse complement strand
ATTGTGGCTCGCATGCAACCCACGGAAGCTTTGCGCGTTGATCGTTAACCTTATTCCATCCCAACCTACTTATGAAAGGATAGCCCTTTTATGGAACCGGATCACATTGTCATCCGCGTAAGTAATCTGACCAAGGATTACATCATGGGCAAAACGGTTCTCCATGCCCTGCGGGGGATCGACCTCGTTGTGCATGGTGGAGAATACATCTCCATCATGGGGCCATCTGGTTCGGGCAAGTCCACTCTTTTCAATATGATCGGGGGGCTGGATCGGCCCACAGCCGGTAAGGTTTTTATCGACGAGGTGGACATTGCGCAATTGGACGCTTATGAACTGGCATGGCTTCGCTGCCGTAAGGTGGGGTATATTTTCCAGACCTTTAACCTGATTCCCGTAATGACAGCTCTTGAAAACGTCACCCTCCCAATGATCTTCGGTGGAGCACAGCTGCAAGAGGCTAACTCCAAGGGAATCGAACTTTTGGAACGGGTCGGATTGGATGATCGGCTTCACCATAAACCCTCTGAACTCTCGGGAGGTCAGCAGCAGAGAGTGGCTATTGCACGGGCTCTGGCCAACTCACCCTCCATCGTCTTGGCCGACGAGCCCACAGGAAACCTTGACCTCTCCACGGGCGAGGAGATCATCAACCTGCTCAAGGCGTTGAGCATGGACACCGGGGTGACCATCGTTTCAGCAACTCATGACATGAAGATGCTGGCGGTGTCTGATCGAGTAATCTGGATTAGGGATGGGCAAATCGAGAGGATAGAGAAGAGAGAAAAGCTTAGCATATCCATCGGACAAATCCAACCCCGGCCCGATTGGCAAGGCTCTTCATGAAATAAGAAATTTTTTTGCTGGCAGTCTGGTGGGAGACAGTGCAGGTATAAAGGGAACATAGTCCCCGTCTGAACGAAAATGATTTTGTTATAGCAACTTGGTGAGAAACACTATCGTGAAAGGATCGAGGTTCATGAACGCCTGCCGGCGAGTCATATGGACGGTACCGATAGCATTTAGAGCTATGCTGCTTGCGACCATTTTGTATTGTAACTCTGGGGCAGCCATTGCCGCTTACGTGGAATCGGCAGGAGGGTCTAATATAACGTCCATCCCGAACAGGGTGACTGGCATGCCGGGGGCGGATAAGGCGGCCCGGCTTATCCAGGACGAATTCAAAGCAGCCGGTCTGCATGGTGTTGGCATACAGGAATACATCCTTCCCGTTCCGGTAGACGAGGGTAGCGAGATAGTCCCTGGCGACGGGAGCCCCCCTGTGCCCATCTTTCCCCTCTTTCCCAATCTGGTAGCCACCTCCACCACGCCTCCCGGCGGGATTGAAGGACCGTTGATTTATGCTGAGAATGGTCAGCTGAATGATTTTGATGGAAAGGAAGTGGAGGGGGCTGTTGTCCTCCTCGATGCCAGTGCAGGCTCCAATTGGACCAATGTACCCATGCTGAGAGGTAAGGGCGTCATATTTATTGGAGAACCCGGCAGCCGCCTTCGCCTTGAAGAGGCCATCGATCCCACTCCAGTTACTTTTCCGCGATTCTGGATGGATGAGCAACAGGCTCGGCAGTTGTTTTCGCAATCCTTCGAGCCCGGAAATGGGGCTGAGCCGCCCAGAGTTCAAATTCGCTCCAGGGTTAGCTGGCAGAACAGGATAGGACGCAATATATACGGCCTTTTGCCCGGGGTTAACCCCAGGCATAAAAATGAACTGGTTGTTGTAGAGGCTTTTTATGATGCAACACCCCTGGTGCTGGGCCGTACGCCAGGAGCAGATGAAGCCGCCAGCGCTGAAGTATTGCTGAGCATAATGCATCATTTAGCGAAAAGGACTCCAGGCCGATCCGTCCTTTTTTTGGCCACATCGGGCCACGCCCAGGCCCTTCACGGTATGCGGGAATTTATCTGGGCCGTGACGACCAAACCCAAGGAACTCGATAAGGATAAGATGAGTTTGGTCAAAAAGATCCGAGAGATGGAAATGCTGCTTAAAGCCATTCGCTCAGGCAAAATAAGCCTGGATCAGCAGGATTTCCTAGGCCAGTTTTACCGTACCCATCTGGGCAATGCCATTAAAGACCGAGTGGACACCCTATCACGGCAGATCCAACACCTGCGAATGATGTCACAGACAACACCCAATGATGCGCGGCTTCGCCACCTTCTGAAACAGAGAGAGACACTGCGGCAGATCAACCTGGTTGGAGACCCACGGCTGATTCCTGAGGAATCCAGGTTGGTGCTTTCCCAAATCGCGAAAGAAGTAGGGGTCGACCTCGAATCCATGCTTAAAGAGGCGTACTTGAGGTTGAACGCGCTTGACTCCAGCCTGAAATTGAGTGAAACGCTGAAGCCATACAAAATAGCGGCCGTCCTATCCCTGCATCTATCCTCTGGCAGCCAGGGGCTGGGCGCTTTTTCACACGGATGGTTCTATAACAGGCACAACACAGCGGCGGATCGGGAAGCCTTTATTAACCTCTCAAATTTGCTGGATAAGCTCATTCAAGAAGTCGATGGGAGAAAAGAAGGCTTGGTGAACACCCTGCTGCCCGTGACCCGTCGGAGTTGGAGGAGCCATCTTGGTGGTGAACCTTTTTTTAACAGTGAAGTGGCGGTATTGGGTGGACTGCTGGGGATCACCTTTGCTACCACCAATGATGTTCGGCTTCGATGGGGAACGCCTGCAGACCAAATTACAGGCGTAAGGCATGATTACCTGGAGACCCAAGTCAAAATTCTTAAGGATTTATTTCCCCTCATCATCAATGCTGACTCCAAGGTCTTTAAAGCAAAGCCTCGCAAAGCTTTTTCCGTGCTCGAGGGGAGCGCCAACTTCATCCGGGTAGGGGAGCTTTTCCCGGATCGCCCCGGCCGCGGCGCCATTGTTACAGCAACCCACGGAAAACCCATTATGTTCACCTCCGTTGACTGGGAAGGGGAGTTTGAGATCAAAGGGGTGGCCAGTAAAAAGGTGGTCTATGAGAAAGTTTTGATAGAGCTGTTTGGCCTCAGCGAAAAGGATGGTCGCATCCAGTGGGCCGTCATCAAGGAAAGGACCGGAAAAGAAAATTATCGTGTAAATATTAAAAAACGCAAAGAAAGGGTTTCCTTGGTACTTTTTCCATGTTGGGCATCCACCTCTTTTTCCGCCCTGAGTCCTCGTGATTTCAGCTATCTGCGCAAGATGCAGCTCCTTGATGCCCGGCGGGAATCCAATCCTCTCCAGAACTGGTACAGCCGTGTGGATACCCTTCGATCAACTTACATTACTACCTATCTGGAAGATGGGACTCCTTACAAGGCCATCCTTTCTGATAATTTCCTGTCCAAAAAGCTGCTTCTTCTTAATGGAAGCTCTGAGAATCCGGAGGGGGACGGGTTCATCGTAAATGAGTTTCCCACCATACCTTTAACTCCATACCAAGTGGCATCTGACATGTGGAATCTGGGACAATTGAGGCTCAGGAACCTGGAGAACAAAGGAATCAAGAATCTTCGGGTCAGCAAGCTCCACATACAGGCCGGCAGGGAACTTGAACGAGCCGGCTCTCTTCTGGCCCGGCGGATTTATAGCGGTTTTATAGAGGCCGCACGAGCTGCCTGGGCCTTAGAGATCCAGGTTTACAACGAATTAACGAGAATTCAGCAGGATGTGCTTGTAGGCGTACTGTTTTATATCGCTCTATTTTTTCCTTTCGCCTACTGCATGGAGAGGCTACTGTTCGGCTTTTCCGATATTCGCAAGCGCATCATTGCCTTCGTGGGCGTACTTCTGGCTACCATCTGGATAGTTCAGAGCGTGCATCCAGCGTTCGAGATGACATACAGCCCCACAATGGTGATTCTGGCCTTTTTCATAATGGCTTTAGCTTTGATCGTATCGCTTATTATCTTCCTTCGTATGGAGAACGAAGTAGCCGACCTGCATCGGCGTGCACTGCATATCAAAGTATCAGAGGTTCAGAAAAGCAAAGCATTTGCCGCGGCTTTTTCACTGGGTGTCTCCAATCTCAGGCGGCATAAGGCGCGCACCGTTTTAACCTGCCTTACACTGGTGATTCTCACATTTACGATCATGTCGTTCACCAACATCAAGACACTTAATAAGAACTGGAAAGTCGAGGTCTCCCCTGCAGCTCCATATAAAGGGATGCTGGTGCGATCATTCCTGTGGAATCCTTTTCCTGAGAAAAGCTTTAATGATCTCGGGAATTGCCTGGGTGACAAATTGTGTGTGTTTGCCCGGTCCTGGCTGAGCCAGGGGGATTTCAACTGGATAGTACGCGTGGACATGCGCAACCTGCATAATGGAAAAACTTTCACCGCTGAAGGTCTGCTGGGTATTGATGCAGCCGACGCCAAGGCTTCTAATCTGGATAATATTGCCCGCTATGGAAGGTGGTTTGCGGCTAATGAAAACCATGCCCTGCTATTGCCCCGTACCGCTGCTCAGGCGCTCGGTATCGACATAAATAATTTGTCAAATGAAAAGGTATCTATATTGGGCATGGAATTTAGTGTTGCCGGGGTTTTTGACGGTTCGGAACTGGATACCCGATTCGATCTTGATGGTGAACCCTTAACACCCGTTTTTTACCCTGTGCAGAGGAAGGAAGAGCTAACTCCGGTAGAGGTGGAGGCTATGCAGGAGGGAGAAGATATCGGCTACGTAAAGGGACGCTACCAGCATGTTCCTGGCGCCAGGACTGTGATAATGCCGTTCTTTACCCTTCTGGGATTGGGAGGACAGATTCGATCAGTTGTCTTTCATCCGAACAGATTCATGATGCTGGATACAATGAGCAATGATTTACTGGACAGGTTCTCCCTTCCCCTTTTCATCGGGAGCGAGCAGGGGTCGCAACTTATGTATACTTCTGATTCCATGCGATACGTGGGCGCGCCCAATATTCTGGTCCCGCTTCTCATCTCCGCTCTGATTGTCTTGAACACCATGATTGGAGCGGTGTTCGGCCGCAGGCGGGAGATAGCGGTATATACTTCTGTGGGCCTAGCGCCCAATCACATCGGCTTTTTGTTTGTTACCGAAGCGCTGGCATTAGGTATAATCAGCGTTACTGTCGGATATTTACTGGCCCAGGGGATAGCCGGATTTCTCTCAAGCGTCGGGATGCTTGGTGGTATTACCTTGAACTATTCTTCCAAGTCGGGAGTGGCTTCCATGGTGCTGGTGTTGTCTACGGCAATCCTCTCCACTCTGTATCCGGCCAGGATGGCTTCGCAAATTGCAATCCAGGACGTCCACGCCCGTACCGAACTCCCTCCACCAACAGGTGATAGTATTCATCTCCTGATGCCTTTTATCATGCATCAATGGGAGTGGGTTGGTCTGGCGGGATACCTGGAGGAATATTTTCAGTCTCACAAGGATCTTTCCCATGGCGTATTCTCGGTCGAACATGCAAAGTTCGTTTCTCTCTGCCAATTTCCGTGTGGCGCAGGCTGTAAACGCGAAGCCTGCTTCCGGTTGCTCGCCCGGGTCTGGCTGGCTCCCTTCGATTTCGGAGTCAAACAGGATGTAACGGTCGTTCTATGCCCATCGAAATCCGAATCGGGCTTTCTTGAAATCCGGATCGATCTTGAGCGTTTGTCTGGTGAGAAACAGACTTGGATTCGCACCAACCGTGTTTTCTTTTACATGATTCGCAAACAACTTCTGATCTGGAGGTCAGTGGATGATGAGGCAAAACGGGAATATGCAAACCGGGTGATGGCGGCTCTGGCCATTAAAGAGTAAAGCCAGTGACCTGGATGACCAATTAATGGTTATTGGAAGTGGATAAAGCGGACTTTGGGTGGTATCAGCCATTTTGCCCCGTGCAATATACCCCAGCTAAATTTGCACATTACGCATTCTTTGTATAAGGGGGAGAGAGAAGGGTTTTATGGAAAAAGTGACGATGCGCTCCGTGGCTCTGGGCGCGGTAATAGTGTTGGTACTGTGCTGGATTACACCTGAGAACAATATTCATCTGGAGAATACCCCGTTGGGGGGCGGTTACTTTCCCCTGGCGCCTTTCGTGATTCTGATTTTACTTGCCGTGATTTACAACCCCCTGTTCGGACGTCTGATACCGCGGCTCCGACTGAATTCCGCTGAACTGCTCATTATCTGGATCATGACCACATTGGCTGTCGGTATCCCATACCGGGGGCTGCTGCGTAACTTTTATCTCAATATTAGCGCGCCTTTTTATTATGCAACCGGTTCCAATATGTGGGCTCAGAAGATTCAACCCCACGTACCTGTGAGCCTGGTCCCCCGGAATCCTCAAACAATACATGGACTATTTAATGGGCTTGAGATTGACCCATCTTCCGGCCTGCTGGCGCGCCTCCAGGCCATCCCATGGAGTCAGTGGGTAGTGCCGCTTGCTGCGTGGAGTTTGTTTATCCTGCTGTGCTACTGCATGTTCCTCTGCATGGTCGCGCTTCTGAGCCACCAGTGGGTGGTGAATGAGAACCTTAACTTCCCGCTGCTTCAGATACCTATGGATTTGACTGATTCCAGCCGGGAAGGGAAATTGATCGGCTTTCTAACCAACCGGTTCTTGCTTGCAGGCATGTCCATACCTGTATTTCTTCATCTTATCAATGGGCTTCACGTGTACTTTCCTGTTATTCCGCAAATTTCCACCCTGGTGCTGATGAAGCCCTATTTCCCCAGGACAGGATTGCTGGAAGGCTTCAGCGGATTACGGGTCTATTTCTTTCCTGCATTTATTGGTTTTGCTTTTCTGACATCGCGCCAATTGTCTTTCTCCTTCTGGTTCTTTTACCTGCTTGGCAAGTTATTGCAAGGGTTATTGCCGTTGGTGGGTCTTGAGGCCCCGCCAGCTGTTATGGGCCCCACTTTTGACCCGGAAATTGAGCGCCCCGAGGCTTACCAGACTATTGGTGCACTCGTCGTCACTTTCGGGTTTTTGCTGTATCTGGCACGGGATCACTTGAAACGGCTGGGAGCTTCCATCCTGGGGCGAAAAAATGTTGAATCCCAGGAAGTCTCACCAGTCTCACCCAGACTGGCGGTTCTAGGGCTTTTGATCTGCTTCGGGGGGCTGGTCGCCTGGTGCTTGAAGTTCGGGATGTCGATCTGGATTGCGGTTCTGATTCTGGCCCTGTTTTTCGTCATTCATCTGGTGGTGGCACGGGTGATATGCCAGGGTGGTCTTGCCCTGTTTACACTGACGGTGGCCCCCTTGGACGGTATTCTGGGCTTCTTAGGCTCCAAAATATTTGCAGCCAGGGAAATTGTGCTCTCGGCAATGATTCAGAAGATAATGTTCATGGATTTCCGCGAGGCCCTGATTCCGTCAATGATGCACGCTGCTAAACTATCGGAACGGATCCGAGGACGCCGTATCTTCTTGCTGGGAGTGATATTGAGCATCGCTCTTGGCCTGATGGTCTCTTACGTTTCCGTGCTTACTCTATTTTACACCCACGGCATCAACCACTTGCGGGACCAAGAGGCGGTGCAAAGCACGCTGTTAGTGTATAATACCCTGGATCGAGTAGTGTCTGATCCGCAGCCTCCAAGAAAGTGGCCATTTGTTTATGGTCTGACAGGTGCTTTTGCAGCTCTGATAAACATGCTTTTTTATCACCGATTTTATTGGTGGCCTCTGCATCCCCTGGGATACTTGACCATGTATAGCTGGGCCATGAAGAGATTGTGGTTTAGCTATCTGTTGGGTTGGTGCTTTAACACGCTTGCCCTACGATACGGAGGTGCTATGTTTTTTAGAAGAGTTCGTTTCTTTTTCATTGGGCTGATAATTGGAGATTTCCTGATGGCTGGGATATGGGGGTTGATCAGTATGTGGACTCGGGTACAGTATCTGGTTCTGCCGGGGTAGAGGACTATGAAGGAAGACCGAGAACTCCAGGAATACCGGGATTTGATGGTCCCTCCGGAGAAGTTCGAAGAGGGCTTCGATCTCAAGACTGTAATCGGGGCCATCTTCATTGGTTTTTTGATGATGCCCGGCTCAATGTACCTCAACCTGGTAATCGGGCAGAGTATGGGACCGGCAGCACGGTGGGTTACCATCATTCTTGTTGCAGAGGTGGCCAAACGCTCATACACCCAGCTTAAACAGCAGGAAATTTTCTTGCTTTATTACATGGCAGGTGCGGCTATGGCATCCCCATTCCAGGGGCTTCTCTGGAACCAGTATCTGATGCAATCGGACGCTGCAAGGATGCTGGGGCTCACAGAACTGATTCCCACATGGGTAGCGCCCCCATCAGGGTCTGAGTCGCTTCTGAAGCGCACCTTCTTTCATCGGGACTGGTTGATTCCCATCCTGCTGATTGGCGGAGTACAGCTCATCCAGCGAGTGGATCACTTCGGCTTGGGATACGTGATGTACAGGCTGACTTCGGACGTGG